>JAKPMW010000180.1 GCA_029548715.1 Spirochaetota bacterium
GCCGAACTTGCCGGAAGTGCAGAGCGTGTCAGCGGTTGCGATTTTATTCCCGCATTCAGCGAAACAGCCCGCGCCGTCAACCCCGGGATCACGTTTTTTCAGCATGATCTCTACAAACCGCTACCAAAAAAATTGGGCGCATTTGACTGCATCAGCGCAATCTATGTCTACAACAGCATCCCGGCTGCGGACCAGCCCCTGATCTCGCAACATCTTGGTGCGACAATCACGCCCGGGGGATACATCATCCTGTTCGATTTTTACGATTCGTGGGTCGTGCGCCTGAGGCAAAACCTGGTCTCGGTACTGCGCTGGCTGACACGAAGACCGACCAAGGCCTATCTCCCCCGCTTGTCAACACAGCGGGTACGGAAACTCTTCCCAGGGTATCAGGTCGTTGCAACCCGACGGTTCATGAATCTCTGGAGTTATGCCCTGCTCAGGATGGGGACCCTCATACACGATATTGTGGACTGCTTTTTGCCCGGCGAGTATTACGCGGTCATGCTGAAAAAACCGGAACAAGATCCGATGGGCCAGTGATGCCAAGCCAGAACAATGAAATTGCTACATCCGTGTCCGACAGGGCCGTCTGTCCACTCTGTACTGCCCCGACAGACAGGACACTGGCCGGGAATATCTCCCGTCCCGACAACCGGATCTGTCCCTCCTGCGGCCTGGTCTTTCAACCCCGCCGGGACTCAAGCATCGAGGATCTGGCCAGCTGCTATGCCGGTGACGGGTACTGGAACGCCGAAACCGTCAAACTCTCGCGTTTTACCCGGATCTCGGTCCTGGATGATGTGCGCCGGGGCAGGGCCCGCCTGCACGGGATCGAGCAAATCTCCGGAAGACGTATTTCGGCACACGATACCGTCCTCGATATCGGCTGCGGCTATGGAGGACTGTTGTGGCAGATCAGGAACAAGCGGAAGGCCCGTGTCAACGGGCTCGAACCATCACCGGTCTGCACACAGGCGGCTCGAAGTCTCCTCGGACTCGATGTCAGGCAAGGCATGTTTGAGGAAACAGAGTGTAGCCAGGATGGTGGCTACAGCCTGATCACCAGCCTGCACACACTGGAACACGTCGCAGACCCGGTCGCCTTTTTGAGACGGTCAGGGGAACTCCTCGCCCCCGACGGGCTGCTCTACATCGAGGTCCCCAATCTTCTCAACCCGTCGGCCGGCTTTCCCCTGACCCGTTTTTTTGAGGAGGCGCATCTCTCCAATTTTTCCGCGCTCACACTCAGGGCCGCGGCAGATCTCGCCGGGCTAAAGACCGTGGCACAGGATACACGGGGATTTTTGCGCTTCGTCCTGAAGCGGGCAGGGCAAGCGCTCACCCCAGTCTATGACGCCGCCCATGCAGAGGAAGTGCTGCTGTTCCTCACGAGCTATCATCATGGGGAACAACGTACAACCCGCAAGCTCCGTACCTTCACAACGAGGGCGGGTTATGCCTTCCGTCTCGCCTGCTATCCGCTGCTGCATCCCATCCAGACAATGCGTATCCTCTGCAGGCGCACTTGAAAAGCAACTTCACAAGTATTGTGCAAAGCAGGCTGTAAGTCTGTCTCGCCGCATGCCCGAATGCATCTCTTGCGAGAAAATCACAAGCCGGGTGACGCTATCTGGCGACCATGAAGGCCAACCCTCATGCGCTCCACTCAAGCAAACAAAAAACCGGGCCTCGTGCCCGGTCTTGGATAGCCTGAAAACACTCTCTTTACAATGTGGCATGCACCGCCAAAAGCTGGGCCACGCGATTGTGGTAGGTGTGCTCGGCCAGGACCTTGGCCGTAGCCCGGGCTGCGATCTCGCGACGCTCCTTATCGTGCTCCAAAAACCAGGCAATGGTCTCAAACCAGACATCGTCCGTCTCGGCCATGGGGATCTCGTCCGTCGAAAAGATCTCGCGCAGTCCGGGGACATTGTCGCAGAGTTCAAATCCCCCGCAGGCGGGAACCTTGAAGGTCCGTTCGTTGAGGTCATGGCTGTAGATGTTCTGCTGGAACTCGTGGATATTGACCGAGATTTTGGCCGAGGCGTAGAGTTTGCGTTCATCCTCAAGCGAGACAGAGAGAGAACGGAGATTGTCGAAAACACGAAGTCCGAGATACTGGCTCCCCTGCTGCAGGACGCCAAGGGTACGGTCTGTCAGCGTCCAGTCACGGCCGATGATCCTGACGTCGTACTTTTTGCGCAGGGGATAGAGCTTGCGCTCAAAAGCCTCACGCTTTTTTTTGAGATTGGACCCGATGTAGACGATGTCGCAGGCATAGGCGGGGTCTGGGTCAACGGGATAGTGCAGTTTTTTGTTGGCGGCCAGAAGCACGGTGTGACAGGGATAGCCGGTCGCATCGGTAAAGGCCCGGTTCATGGACTGGGGAAAGAAGTTGTAATACGCATCCCCGAAGCGTCCTGACCGGATCAGCTCGACCTTGTCCTGTTCGCGTTCGAGCGAGTAGAGGGGATTGAGCGGGTTGTGATACAGGGATACCAGGACAAACACCTTCATCCCGCGCTTGCGATGCTCGGCCAGAAGATCAAGATCCAGCGCCTTGAAACAGTAAAAATTGGAAGCCGTGAAAAAAATGTCCGGCTTGTGTGCTTCAAGCATCTCGGCCAGATTGTCATTATTGGTATAGGTGTAAAACTCATGCCCCAGATCGGTAAAGGCGTCCTTGTAGCCTTCGTAAATGAAGCGGCTGGCGTAGAGGTTGTTTTTGTGCGTGAGGTGGAAAAGAATGCGCATCAGTGTTCTGCTCGTTTCTTTCGTGGTCGTGGCTGCTTGCCCCGGTAGCGGGCAATGATGATCATGCGCCCCCCGAGCCAGCGCAGGAGGGGAAGGTGCCCGGCCAGTCGCAGGATGCGCTTGAGCCAGACTTTTTTTGTGTCAAATGACCAGGTTGTACATGAAACCAGCTCCCAGTTATGCCTGCGAAAAAAGTCCAGATACCAGAAGGGAGAGGAAAGCCAGACAGCATCGTGGTCGGCCACCCGGTAATCGAGACCGTACTCGACCCGGCAGATGTCCTCGGGCGGCTTGTGCCTGAACTGGCGCCAGGCCCCGCGTACACCGCGCCTGAACTTGCGCAGGAGGTTGATCGGAGAATGGACATAGTTTTGGCTGATCATGTTGCAATAGAGATTGGGAACCTGCAAGACAAGATACCCGTTTTCTTCGAGAACTCCGGCCACATCCTTGAGGAGACGTTCCTTGCGCCTGAGATGTTCAATCACGTCAACGGACACAACCGCATCAAAGCGCCTGCCGGCAATATGCAGCCCAACCGCGCTGTCCAGATTGGCCTGCTCGTACTGGACGAGCCGGCTTTTTGTCCGGCGGCGGGCATATTCGAGAAATGTTTTGGAGTGGTCCAGGGCCAGGACACGAATCTTCTGCTCGGCCATAAGACGAGAAAAGCCACCGTCTCCGCAGCCAAGCTCAAGCACTTCCTTCGGTTGAACCGAAAGCAGGGCTTCAAGGACATCCTGATACCAGAGCGCTGACTTCCCGGTCAGATGCTGCAGGTATTCCTGGTTTTCGTAATTGTACATGATGCACCCGCGGACAGTGTATACCGAATTTACCCGTAACGCCAGTCTTTTTCAAGCTCCCCGTTACAGCGGAATCTATCCAAAACCTTCGGCCCGAGAAGGATTGCAACTTTTTTGGCGTTTTCGGGAACCACTGGCAGGCTGCGCGACTCTCCTCTTACAGCCCACTGGCATGAAGGAGAGCCGATGTCACATTCAACGTTCAGGCTGGCGTGTCTTGTATCCCTCATCACATGTTTTTTCGCAGGAAGGATTCTGGCTGCTGGTCTGGTCATCAGCGAAGTCATGGCCCATCCGCTGAAAACTGGTGCGCAGTCCGCCGCCAACGAATACATCGAGATCTGCAACATCGGGAGCACATCCGTCGATCTCGGGAACTGCCTGATCGCCACACCGGGTGGTGCCCGGCAAAGGCTGATTCCCTGGGACGGATTGCCCTCGGGAATTCCGCCGGGAAGGATGCTTGCCCCCGGGGGCATCGCCCTGGTCACGTCACCCGGCTACACCCGCCCGCACCAGGCCTGGTTTTCCTCGGTCCCCCATCCCGCGGGCAGGATCCACCTGACCATCGAGGGAAGCCGGCTTGGCGTCTACGGTCTGCCGGATTCAGGCGGAGCCATCTTTCTCGAGGATGCCTCCGGGAAACTGCTGGATGTCTTTGTCTGGCACGAGGATGCCGGAGAAGACAGATCCTGGGAGCGCAGCAATCCTGCCAACAACACGGATGCACTCCAGCGCAGCCAGCACGGAGGCACACCGGGTAGTGCCGCTCTCCGGGATACCGCCGCAGCCACCCGGCGCGAGTGCCTGATCCTGAGACAGCCCGACAGACGCACCCCTGCGCTTGCCATCCTGACACTCGCTCAGGGAGAAGAGGCTCGCCTCTCGCTTCATACCCTGGATGGGCGAACCGTCCGGCGGATACTTGAGCAGGCCAGAGGCCCGGGGGTCTGGCGGATCCCCGTCTTCTGTCACCTGGATGACGGCCGGCAGATGCCCGCTGGCAGATTTCTTGTCAGTGCCACAATCACAACCAGCACTGGAGGACAGACCCATGTCTCGCGTATTCTCAGGCTTGCGCCGAATCGCCGGTGAGTGCCTTGTTTTCAGTCTCTGTTGTGCATCCTCCCTTGATGCATCAATCGGAACCCTGCAGGACACGGGCATTTCACTCTCCCGCTCCTGGACGGGCATCGCGCGCTATCACGGGGCCCTCTCAATCCTGCATAATCCGGCCCTCTCAGCAAGCGGGCTGTCCTTCGATCACGGTTTTTCGGGTGGGATCATGCCGGAAATCGAGTCAAGCAGTGCAGCGACGGCACTGGTTTTCAAACCGGCACCACAACTCGGACTGGGCTGCGGCTGGACCATCTCCTCAGACGGCGTCTGGAGCGAACAGACACTCTCCCTCTCCTGTGCCTGGGAGGGAATACCCGGCCTGACTGCAGGCCTCCAGGCCCGGCTCGTCATCCTGGGGATGGAAAACGACACGCTGTCAGCCATCCCCTGTGATTTCGGGCTTGTACTGGAGCCTGTTGCGGGAGTTTCGCTTGGCCTGACCATCCTCGCCCTCAACCAGCCCGAAATCAGCCCGTCCGAATATCTCGCATCGTCTGTCCTGACGGCCCTCGTGTTCGATCTGGCATCCTCCTTGACCGTGGGAGCCGGCCTGCGGTCAGATACCTGGGGACTGGATACGGCCTTCTCCTGCAGTTGGAAGCCCCTGACTGGGCTGGCCCTGCACACAAGCCTTGAACCGTCGACACCGGCCATCGCATTCGGCTGCTCGCTTCGAACCGGTGATCTTGTGCTTGATCTGGCCTCACGACTGGCTCTCGAAACCCGCCTCTTCGTCCACGCGGTTTCGCTCAGTTTTTCTCCGGCCCCGGAGCATCAGCACAAAAGGAGCGGGCAGCGAGTCAACATCAATACGGCCTCCCTCCCGCTTCTGATGAGCCTGCCGGGAATGACACGCCGCATGGCAGGGCGGATCATCAGCGAGCGTGAAAACCGTCCCTTTGCTGCGCTGCAGGATCTTGTCCGTGTCCACGGGATCACCCGCCGGGTCATTCTCCCGCTCGCCAGCCGGGCTGTCGTGATGGATGCGGGGACCAACGTCTATCTCCTCACCAACGCGGCCGGCCAGCCAAGCTGGATCAACGGAATGGAGATCCGCCATCTCATGGCACGCGGCATCCGCGCCGATCTGGCCCGGCGCATCATTCTCCTGCGGACCAGTCTCAACGGCTTTTTTGATCCGGCCGATCTGGCACTCCTGCCGGGGGGAGAAACGAACTGGATCCCCCTCGTATTTGGAGAAGCCCGATGAGGATGAGCCGGACGCTGTTCACCATGCTTGGTATTTTCCTGATCGGGGGCAGGCTCAGCGCCACGCTGCTCCCGGACCTGAACACGGTCAGCGGCAAGGAATTTGTCAGGCTTAGCCGCCTCCGGACCAGTCCCGCCCTGTTTGAACGCATCCGCCGCGAACTGGGAGGATTTGAAGACCCCCGCCAGCTTGTGCTCCTCTTTCGGGTGCCCGAAAACCGCATACAGCACCTGACCAATACCTTTGTCTGCCGGACACACCCGGACGCATCTCACGGTTTCACATCCGATCAAGAATGGACCAGCGACGAAGACCTCGATCCCGATCCGATCCCGCTGGCAGCCTGTACCCCGACACGGCTGGAGACCATCCCCGGCATCTCACCCCTCATGGCCGGCCGGATTGCCAAAACCTGCCGGCTCGTCTCGACCCGTCAGCGCTGGCAGCTCTTGGGTGTCCGGGGGATGACTCCCTCCCTCTATGGACGGATCCGGCGCTACATCGAACCTGAGCGCCGGACTGAAAGCCGGCCCTGGAAATTCGCTGTACGCACAGCAGCCCGCAGCTCGAAAAACGGATGGAGCATACCCGCACATATTTGGCTGGATTGCGAGGATCTCGAGCTGCGCACGGCGGCCAGGGCAGACAGCGGAGCAACCGGGCGCAGGATCAGCGGCAACTTTGGCCTGCCGGCTTTGTTGCCCCGTCCTCTTGCCTCGCTGGCCGGATACCTCCGGCTTGACCTGGGAGAGGCGAGCCTGATCCTGGGCCATTATCGCCTCAGGTCACCGCTGGGCCTGCTGGCAGGCAGGCCGCGCCCGGCAGGCGAGATCCGGCTGGAGGAGGGCAGCCAGCCCGGCTTCATCCCCACGGCATCCAGTCTCTCGCCCGCCGTCACAAGTGGTGCCGCCTGTGAATACCAGTCCGGGCCATGTGTCATAACGGCCGCGGCCGGACTGACCGCCCAGCCGCTCAAAAAAAACCAGATCGAAAACGGCCGCATCAGCACCAGCCTCTCCTCACTCTTTGCCGGAGAGGGAGACACTCCTGTCCGGCATGCCCGACTGGGTCTGGGTGCCAGTTGGCAACCCGTCGATTGGGGCAGGCTTTCGGCCCTCTGGTTACGTGAATATTATGAATATGATTTTATACTGAACAGACGCCGGCCCGAATTTACCGCATCGATCCGGGACCGTCTGCTGCTGGCCACGGGAGTGCAGGCCGGGGCATGCCTCTTCTCGGGCGAATTCGTCAGCGCCTTCGAGGGTGGAGATCTGTCAGGCCCACAAGCATGGGGTGCGGCCGGAGGAATTTCACTGGCCGAGGGGGATACCAGGGCAGGGCTGGTCTTCCACACCCGCAGCCGGATTCATCCCGGCGTGCTGGACGGGCTGGCATCCGGTCTTTCCGCAGATGAAGGGATCACACTGGAGCTCCGCACCAGACTGGATGAGGACCTTTCCCTTGAGGGGGGGCTCTCCCTGCAGGGGCGAACAGCAGACGGATGGAAATCAGCAGGCAGGATCGAAAGCGACTGGAGGATCACCCGAAATTTGCGTCTCGGCCTGAGGCTCGCGGAGTACAGTGATGAGGAAGGTGCAACAACCCGCAAGGGTGACATCCGCCTGGAGGTGGCACTCGGGCGTGTGGTCCACTTCATCTGGTCTGCCGGGCTGCGCTCAACCGGGCGGGCCGATGGAGGCTGGCTGGCGGCCCTGCTTGAGCTTGATCTGGCAGGCATCAGGATCCGTACCGGGTATGCAGACTGGCTGGCCGGGCAGGGGATCAGCCTCTGGCCGGCGCGCCCGGTGCTGGCACAGGCGGGTGACGGACTGCTTGCTGGAGTCAGCGGGGCAGGGCGTACAGCGGGCATTGCCCTTGAAGGCCCGGCCACGGGTCGGGGACTGGCCTGGGGCGGCCTGATCCGTCTGCAGGAAGAGGTGCGCGGCTGGCTCCCCCGGCCACGCACGACCTCCCTCGACATCGCCCTGTATCTGAAACTGACCCTCGGAGCAGACACGGCGCAATAATTGTTGCAAACAATACCCGACATAAAAAACGCCCTGCCGCCGAATGGACTCAGATGAAACGCCGCATGCCTGCCGTCACCGAACGCCAAAACCCTGCAGTCGGTTGGTGTGTCAGTCGCTCAAACTCATCGGGAGTATAGACGAGAATGTCCATTGATGGAACAATATCAAGAATATCTTCAAACTCCCTGTTGCGAAGCGGAAAAGGAAGATCCGTTTCAGTCACGAGAATGACATCAATATCACTATGGTCGCTGAAAGAAGGCATTCCATAACTGCCAAAAAACCAGGCAGAGATCACACGTCCCTCAAGCGCAGTACTGAGAGCCGTTTCGAACTCCGTCCGGGTCCGACCAAACAGCGGATCGCGTCTTGTCCTGTACATGGCCGTATTACTGGTCATTGTCGTCCATTTTCTTTTTCACGAATTTGAGAATTGTTCCAGCAAATGTCAGTGCTTCGTCAGCCTGCTCAGGAGTGAAAAACTGAAACGGAGAACCAGTTGGAAAAGCATCCGGGTAGCGCGCACTTACATAATACAGATCCAGTCTCTTTGCAGACGTCTCAACATCTCCACCAATACCGAGAGATTGGCAGATCTCAAATACCGAATGCCCTCGAACAGACTCAAACCCTGAAAAAAGGGCCAAAGCCTTCATTGCTTTCTCTGCAACTTGCTGGCAGACAAAACAACACTGAGCATATCGATTATGTGTGCGTGTATCTTCAGCCCATGCATAATCATCTTCTGCCTGCACCAGCCAGTCATGCGCTCTGCTTTCCATACACTGAGTGTATGTCTGCCGATTCCGTCATGCAAGGGCTTTTTCACGCACCTCTCGCTCAGGCCTCGTGCAGCGTATACTCACCGGTGATCGTTTTGACCTTTGCCCCACGGGCAATGCGGAGGGTGCCCGAGCAATCGAGGCGCTCAATCCGGCAACCCCGGCCGATGCTGACATCCTTCCCGTTGACCGTTTCGGCCGAGACACCCCGCAACTCCACAGTCGTCGCCTCGATCAGCGGAATCCGGGACGAGCGACGCATGAAAAAGGCAAACAGTCCGGGCCTGCGCGACTGGATCCGGACGGTTTCACCGACAATCTCCCTGGCCCGGATCAACCCGTCGGCATCGATCGAGTCCGCCGAGATTTCCCCGTCCAGCCGGATCATTCCGTCACAGCAAATCTTTGTGGCCTCTATCTTTGTCCCCCCGCGAACGGTCAACAGCCCGTCCACTGTCATCTGTCCCGCGCTGATATTCCCGTCCACAGTCGCCATCCCGTCCAGATCCAGCGAACCGGTTTTCAGGTTACCCTCGACACGCAGGACCCCATCCACCCCAAGCACGTCCGCCTGCAGGCTGCCCCTGACACGCACTATCCCGTCACAGTCCATCCGCACCGCCCGCAGATTGCCCCGGCTGCGGAAAATCCCCTCGACATGGAGCGACTCGGCCCGCATCTCGCCATCACAGCGCGCAACACCGTCCACCTTGACCGAGCCATACTCGCCCGCCTCGATCCTGCCTGTTCCTTCAATCTTGACGTCATTCATCTCTGTCTCCTTTGCATAATAGAGTGCTGTGCACAATGTCATCAGCATGTGGCCGCCCGCAATTCGCTGATCGCTTCCTCAAGAGTAAACGAGCCGCCAATGGTCACGCCCGAATCAAAGAGGGGGGGCATGATTCCCCTGGTAAACACGGCGTGCCAGGTCGAACCGGTCCGGTAGACCGTGCAGACCGTGTCCACCAGCTTGAGTCCGGCCAGGACCCCGGCGGTCCGTTTGACAAGGTCTTCAAGACTTTTTTGGGGAACATCCTCCAGTCTCCCGATGCGCGCGAGACCCCAGGCAAATGCCGCTTCCCCGGCGGAGATATCCGCACGGCCAAGCAGCGCAGGCAGACGGGCGAGCAGGGGGTCAGCCGACGACGGAATCCCCAGTGAAGCCGCCGCGTCCGGGGAGAACATGGATGCCAGTTCATCCAGGGAATGCCGGTCCTTGAGCAGGAGGATCTCCTGTACCCGCTTGATGACCTTTTCGCGGGGAAAAAACGTCTCCTGCCCGGTAAACGAAGCCTGCTTGACAAACCATTCCTCGGGAATCAGTCGCTCACGCTTCCAGCGATACAGCTGGCCGTATGAAATCCCGGTCGCAGCCAAGAGCTCTTTTTTCGATATCACGTCGGCGTCCGGTTCCATCCCTCCTCCTTTCCGTAACAATGTTATGTTCTATCAACACGCAAAACATAACATTGTTACATCAAGCTGACAAATTTTTCGGATTTTTTTGTCCCGGCACGGATCGGATGACGTGGTACAATCGGAGGATGACCAGATGGATCCTCCGCATCCTCTTCCTGCTGAGCCTTGTTGTCCCGCTTCAGGCTGCGCGTCCCGATCGCTGCGCCGTCTGGATCGAGGGGAGCGCCACAGCCGGAACGATCCGCTCGCGCCAGCTTGAAGAAGCGCTCGTGTTCCGCCTGCGCCATGCCACACCATCACCCCGGCTGGTGGACGCCCTGCAGGCCGCTTCACGCTCCCGGGCCCTGGCCCTGGCCCGCACAAAGGGGTATGACAGGCTTGTGATCCTGGACGCAGCCAGCGGGCAGGGCAGCATTCATGCGCCTCACCCTGCGGGCCGGGTCCTGGCACAAACCGGGGGACAGGGCAAGGCCGGGCTGCCTGCCATCGAACGCCTCGCCCTCGCGTATGAAGGCCGGACGGCCCAGCACGTCCTGATCGATATCGTCTTTGTCATCGACACCGGAGGGGCTATGCACCGTCTGGTCAACGATGCTGCAGATACCATCTCCCGAATGGGCATCACCCTGCAAAACGGGCTGCCTGTCCCGGATGTGCACTGGGGGCTGATGACCTTTTCGTCATCCGACACGCTCGCCGCGTATGATCTCACCCCCTCCAGCGAACGCATCGCCCAGCTTGTGCGCGAACGCAGGGGCGGATACGGAGATGGAAACGTTCCCCTCGATGCCGTCATCCAGCGGCTGGCACACTCCATCACCTGGCGGGCCGGGGCCACCCGCTA
>JAKPMW010000195.1 GCA_029548715.1 Spirochaetota bacterium
GCTCATGGGCAACCTTTTGCTCGGCTGGCGACGAAAAGTGCCGGACGACGGTTGGGGTGTACCCGGTATTAAACGTTGCCGAAAGGGTGAGAGGCAGGAAGGAAAGCAATATCAGCAAGCCGGTGCGGCATTGTACGGCCATATTCACTCCGATTTTGCAAACTGGCTTACAGCATACAATATAACACATATCGTCAGGTTCCATCATTTTGTCAGGACGAATATTGACGCCCCAGCAGAGGCAGTCTATGATTAAAACGTGACGCTTTTGCTGCTTCTGGAGGGGGTTCGATGGAAACACTCAATTTCAAGGGAGTGGCCTACAGGGTCGAACCTGTTTCGAGCAAGGCCGAGTTTGACTCGATTTACAGGGATCTGCTGCGGAGGGTCAATTCGGGGAAATCAATCCTCAAGGATCTTGAAAAGGCCTACCGGATTTCACCGGCCGAGGTCTATCTGGTCCGCTACGATCAGGAGCGCCGGGCACTGGTTCCGGTTCGGATTGCCAAGGAGTCGGTTGACGGGCAACTGATCCGCAACCGGTATGATGACAAGGCCCGGGCCCTGCAGAGAGGGATTGGCCAGGAGATGGCAAAGCACACCCAGGATATCTATGACACCGTCGAAAAAAAGAAGCAGTTGAGCGAAAAGACCGACAGGCAGATAGCCGAACGCCGGGCCCAGGAACAAAAGCTGGTAGAAATTGACGGAACAAATTATTACGAACGCCTGATATGGCACAGGACTGCCCTTTCCGAGATTCAGGGGATCCTCAGGCAGCATGACATGAAGTACAGGGAAGACCGCGATTACAAAGGGAAAATAGATATGGCCTTCGAGCGAATAGTACGCCATATCGAGCAGTTTGAGGCTTCAGTCAAGGATATCGAGCGGGATAACGGAAAAAGCGTGTCAGCCGTCAGACATCTGATCCCGACAGATGTCAGCAAGGAAAACCCGCCTGAAGGATTTGTGCGCATGCTTCAGACCTACAATGCCGTGGTCGGGCTCAATATCCAGCTCGAAAAGGAGTGGACGACGCTGGGCGACTATGTGCTGGACATGGCCGGCCTGCCCGTCAAGGTTGGGCAGATTGTTCAGATGGTCGGTGAACTCGTCAACAGAACCAGACTGATGACCGGTGCGGCGGAGAGGATCCTCTTTCCCGAAAAATACGCGTTCAGGCGGGACCAGAACGCGATTTATGATTTTGGCAAACTGACGAAGGACGTGATTGCAATCCTTATGCATCAGTAAGCCCGGGGTGGTCAGTTTTCGTTGTTGATTTTTTTCAGTTCGTCCCTCAGGCGTGCAGCATCTTCGTATCGCTCCTCTGAGATGGCCAGTTCAAGCTCTTTTTTGAGTTCGCCTACGGGGTCCATGCTTTCGTTTTTTTCCTCTTCGGGGAGAACCACGGTTGCTGTCTGCATGACGAGCTTGCTGGCAAAGAGCGGGGCACCAAAGCGCAGGGCAAGTGCAATTGCGTCCGAAGGCCTGGCATCTATCTGGTATTTTTCCGATTCGTTGCGGACCAGATATATCTTTGAGAAAAATACATTATCCACCAGGTCCGTGATCACAATACGCGGGATGCTGCAGTCAAGCAGCTTGAGGGTGTTTGCGAAAAGATCGTGCGTCAGGGGACGGGGAAAACTCTGGTTGTTATAGGCCGCAGCAATTGAATGCGCCTCGTTGGGACCGACAAAAATCGGAAGTACGTTGCGGGAATCGGCTTTGCGCAAAAGAACCACAAAACCCATATTGCTGAATGAGATGTTTTCGATGACAACACGGTCAATGAGCGATTCGTCCATCCAGCCAATCTACGCAGGAGGCGGAAGATGGTCAAGCGGTACCCGGCCACGCGTGTGCCGCGCGGGTGTTACTGGCCAGGTGTGCTTTTTTCCAGATCACGCAGCACCTGGCGCAGTTCGGCTGCAGCTTTCGTGTTGCCAATTCCTGTCTGGACGCGGATCAGGTCGTTGATATCCTTTCGCATTCTGTCAAACCTGCGCAGGGATGTGTTGATCCGCAGGGCCCGGTCATAAAACCCGACCGCCTTTTCCGGCTGGAGCAGGGCCTCCCAGGCCCGGCCGATGTCCTTGAGGTCCTGGGCGATTGACAGGGAGTTTTCGGTGGCCTTGTCTGCATTCAAGGCGCTTGAAAAGGCAACAAGGGCTGCTTCGGCCTGTCCCAGGGCAAGCTGGGCACGCCCGATTCCGCTGTAGGAGGCTGCAATTTCAGCGTGGGCATTATCGGACAGGGCGTAGCGTAGTGCCTGATTGAATTCGGGGATTGCTTCGGAATATTTTTTCTGGCCCAGAAGCAGGTAGCCGCAATTGTTGTACTGGATTGCAAGATCCCGGAGTGAACCGTTGTTGTCGACGAGGATGACGATCGCTTCACGATAAAGGGCAAGGGCGGCGTCCGGCCTGCCTCTCCGGTCGCTGATCATGGCCGACGTGGCAAGGTTGAGTGCCACGCGTGTTGCAAATCCGAAACGCCTGTTGGCAGCGAGGGCCGTCTCGGTTTCTTTTTGGGCTCTGTCATAATCCGCCAGAGCGAGGTAGACCTGGGCCAGGTTGTGCCTGATGTTGGCGATCTCCTGCTCATGGTCAATCAGGAAGAGGTTGGAGAGTGCGGTCTGGTATCCAGAGAGCGCCTGCCGGTACTGGCCGTTCTGGTACAGTCCGAAGGCGATGTTTCCGGCGATGCGGGCTTCGCTGAGGATTCGCTCGCTGACCGGCCCGCTGGGAACATAGAGCGGGACGGCTGTCATGCGACTGCTGCCGCAGGCGGCAAGCAGTGCCATGACCAGAACGCAGGCAAGGCTGAGGGCGACTTTTACAGGGGACATGGGGCGCATCCTCAGTACTGGTCCTGACGACGGTCATTCCGGATTGTCGTCAGCGGTCCGGCAGACGGGGTACCGGCAGGGGTCCGGTCGGACTGGAGCATGAAATAGCGCTGGAGACCCACAAGAACCTTGGTTGTCTCGTTGAGGCCCCGTTCGGCGCCTGTGATGATGTTGCGGATATTCGGGGAGCTGGTGCGGAGTGTGCCGCTGATGATGCTCATGTCCTCGGTGATCTTGCGGACAGTCTCAAGGGTTGCGAGCAGTTCCTGGAAGAGCCTGCGGTCACTCAGGAGAGCGCCGACTGTCCCCTGGTCGCCGGCCAGTTTTGAGGAGAGGGTCTGGAGATTGTTGAGTGTCCCGATCAGCGGTCCCTGGGGCGAGGCCAATTGGGCGAGGAGCAGGTTGACGTTTTTCATGATACCGTCAAGCGAACCCTTCTTGACGATCTGCCCCTTGGCTATCATGTCCTGGACGACAGGGGAATCTTCGGAAAGCAGGATATCCCCGTTGGTGGCCCTGCGGACGTCAGCGGACCCGATGGTCAGGGCCAGATGTCCGCCACCCAGGGGGGATGCGGCTTCACGGAAGACATAGGAGTCGGTATGGACCTTGTCAAGGAAGTCGCTGTAGACGGTGAAGTGAACATCGATCCGGTTGTTGGAGGCAAAGGCAACCCGGTTGACCTTGCCCACAGCGAGCCCGTTGATCTTGACATCCATCCCTCGCGAGAGATTTTCACCATCATTGAAGATGGTGCGCAGGTTGATGGTGCTTTCAAACCACTTTTGCTCACGACCCATGAAAATGACTGCCACAAGAAGAAAGAGGATGCCGACGAGCATGAAAAAACCGACGATCTTGTCGAGGTGTCTGAATTTGAATGTCATGGCAGCTCCTTGCTGTCGCGCCGTTCGAGACGGACATGCATGGCCTGGGAGTCGCTGTCCCCGCCCATTGCATCAATGATACTCCGAACGCGCTCATCTGACGAATTAAAGACTTTTTCAACGGTGCTGTCCTGGATGATGCTCCCGTCATGGAGAACAATGATCCGGTCAGAGACCAGGGTGATCAGGTCAGGGTCCTGCGAGACGATGACTCCGGCGATCTTGCTGCTGCACTTCATCTCGAGCAGGGTCTTGATCACCGTCTCCCGGGCGGTGTGATCGACGTTTCCGGTGGGATCATCAAGAAAGAGGATCTCCGGCTTCAGGACGAGGGCCCGGGCGAAGGCGACCATCTTCCGGATGCTGAGGGGAAAGACGGCCGGCCGCTGATCGCTGCGGATCGAGATATTGAGGAGATCAAAGACCTCAAAAATCCTGTTCCGGATTTCGTGCTCGCTCATCCGGCAGTGATAGCGCAGGGGGAGGGCCACGTTTTCGAAAATCGAGAGGTTGGCGAGCAGGGCGGCATCCTGAAACAGGAAACCGGAGGCTTTTTGCATTTCGCTGTACTTGCGGTCAAAGACATGATAAATGTCGACTCCGTCATAGAGGACCTGACCCTCCTGGGGCGGTTCGATTCCCCCCATCACCTTGAGAAGGGACGATTTTCCCGCGCCGCCGATGATGCAGACAAACTCGCCGCGCCTGATGTCAAGCGACAGGCCGTGCAAAACCGGCTGGGTATCATACGAGAGTGAGACAGAGGAAAGCGCGAGCATGGGATCCCTTATATGTAAAATGCGACTGTGAAAATGGCGTTGAAGAGAAAGCAGAAGAATATTGAACCGACCACTGCTTTTGTGGTGCGCTGGGGGACCTCGGTGATCGAGATTCGAACCTGCATGCCCTGGTAGCAGCAGACCATCGAGATGGCGATTCCGAAAAACGCATTTTTTACCAGACCGATATAGATGTCCTCGATGCGGATGGCCTGAAGCATGCTCTGGAGGAACGAGTCGAAGGGTAGGCTGATCTGGAGCTGGGCCACGACATACCCGCCAAGAATACCGACCACGTCGAAATAGATACCGAGGAGGGACATGGAGATGATCATTCCGAGAAGACGGGGGGCCACGATAAAACGTATCGGATCAATCCCCATCGAATGCAGGGCGTCAATCTCATGCGAAACCTTCATGTTTCCGATTTCGGTGGCGACCGCTGTCCCCGACCGTCCGATGATGATAAAGGCTGTCAGGAGAGGGCCAAGTTCACGGACAATCACGAGAACCAGGAGGGAGGCTATCAGGTCGCTCCCCAGTCCGGGGAGGAGGGTGTAGGCCTGGATGATGATAACCATCCCGAGGAGGGCGGACACGGTGGAGATGACGAAGAGTCCGTCGACTCCGGTAAACAGGATCTGCTTGGCCGTATTGGACCAGATCACCTTGCGGGTGTAGGGGTGCAGGCGGAAAAAGGAGAGGACGGACTTGAGAAAAAGAGCCGAGAGCTCAAGGATGTAGTTTGCAAGATTGAGGCCGCTCTTCCCGAGGGAGACAACGGTGCGCATCAGGATGTTTTCTGTTGTGCCGGATTCCATGTTTCCGCTCCTCCGGAGACCGGCATTGAAGCCCGCCCACTCATCCATTCTCGTCAACCGGATGATAAAGTTCAATCAAAAAGCGACCGACGACAGATAGATGACTCTCAGGTGTCTCATCATCGCGGTTCAGACAATGATCTTGGCGTCCGCTGCCGGGCTTGAAGCAGCGCAGGCCGAACGGATCTGGGTCCTGAACGAAAGTGATCCCGTGTACTGTGCCTGGCGCAGGGATATTGTCCACTCGCGACGGTACCGGGGGCGGTACGTGCGCACCTTCGCCTTCCGTCCCCTCAAGTGGGCCGAATACATCATGAAACCCGGGGATACGCTGCAGACTGTGGCGGTGCGGCTGGGGATTTCGGTGGACGCGATAGCCTCCGCCAGCGGGTTTGTGCATGTTCATGCGGCTTCTCCCGGGGACAGGCTTCTTGTTCCCAATTTTGATGGCATCAACTACCGGAGTACGTCCGGAGTCAGTCTGGCCGAGCTGGCCGCAAAATATGATATTCCGGCGGGAGATATTCGCAGGTTTAACGGGTATCAACGTGACTGGCTGCCTTCCGGGGGCCAGGTCTTTGTTCCGGGCGGGACCATGTCTCCGCTTGAGCAGGGACTTTTTTATGGAACAGCCTTTTCACCCCCGATTGACGCCATTGTCGTGACATCGGGGTACGGCTACCGCAGTGACCCCTTCAGCGGGCGGCAGGCCTTCCATGGCGGTGTCGATCTGGCGGCCCCGGGCGGTACCCCTGTCAGGGCCTCCCATGAGGGGATTGTCGAGTTTTCCGGCTGGGCCGGCGGATACGGCAACCTGGTGGTGCTCCGGCATGCGTTTGGATATCGCACCCTCTACGGGCATCTTCAGCGCAGGGATGTCCGGGTTGGAGCCAGACTGGCCAGGGGGGCATTTCTGGGTGCGGTCGGATCAACCGGGGCTTCAACCGGTCCGCATCTGCACTTTGAGATCCAGCATCATGGGGCGAGTGTTGATCCTGCCCGCTATACCACCCTTCACCGTGACCGACCTGCCGCAGCGCCTGTCTTCTGACACCAGTGGGCATCTTTCGCATGGTTTCCCTCTTGACGATCCATCCCGGGATGTGTCAATATGGCTATGGCCCGGGAGGATCACCCGAATACGGAGCGCGGTCAGCGCGCAGGTCGACATGGAGGGCGTGATGTTGAGCGAACAAAAGCGCAGGCTGCTGGATGCATACGGCAGGGGGCTTGAGTTGTACAAGCAGCGTGATTTCCAGGGAGCCCTCAGGTTTTTTTCTGAAGCCAGGCAGATTGAGCCGCAGGACGGACCCACCAACCTCTACATCTCCCGCTGCGAGGCCTATATTGCCTCTCCTCCCCCTGCGGACTGGGATGGCGTCTTTACCATGACGACCAAGTAGGCCGCGCAGCGTTGCTTCACTTGTACCCGGGCACCAGTTGTGAGTATGTTTGTGCGTACGGGGCAGCTGCTTTGGAGCGCTTCCCCGGGCGGGCTCCGCGGGGTTGTGCGGGCGTCCGTGAATCCATGCTGACGCGCATGTCCGGAAAGCAGGAATATGGCACATCAGGATACCCATCTTCTTCATCTCGACTATAACCTTGTCGATACCACCTTCGACAGGCACACGAAGTTCGAGGGAGATCTTGTCTTTGAACACTCCCTCAAGATCAACGGGACGTTCAAGGGGACAATCAAGAGTCCCGGATTCTTGTATATCGGCGAGAGTGCTGTTGTTGAGGCCGACATCGAAGCCGGAGTCCTCATCCTTGAGGGCGAGGTCAAGGGCAACATCATTGCCCGGGACAGGGCCGAGCTCATGTCCACGGCACGTCTGTACGGAGACCTCGAAACCGCCAAGCTGCAGATTTGTGACGGTGTCGTTTTTGAGGGCAAGTGCCGCATGATTAAAAACGAGCAGGCTGCAGCCGAGTCCAAACCGGTTGCGCAACCGGCAGGCCCGGTCCGGATCTGAAGATCCCCGAGGATGCTGTGCCCATACCAACGCAGGATGCGATGCCAGAATGTATGACGATCAGATAGCCGAGCTGCAGCAGTTGAAAAAAATCATCGTTGGTCGATGGTCATCGCTCCATATCGACGAAACCAACGAGCGGATCGAGGGCCTGAAACGCGAGCAG
>JAKPMW010000204.1 GCA_029548715.1 Spirochaetota bacterium
CATGACCAGAAAGCAACCGATGACACCGAGAAAAATATCGGGCAGCCATGCCGAAAGCGCCGGGGAGAGCTTGTTGGAGACGGCCCAGCCCTGGCCCAGGGTCAGGAGCACGTAATAGACAATCAGCACAATAATCGCCCAGCCGAACCCCATTCCCCGCCCCGAGCGGCGGGAAAACATTCCCAGCGGTGCGCCCACGATGGTAAAGACAAAGCAGGCAAAGGGAATGGCGAATTTCTTGTGGAATTCGTACACATCCTCAGCCAGCACGTAGTGCTTGCTGGTCTCGAGCTCCCTGATGCGCTTTTCCTGATTGCGGGCCTGGGCCCCCAGTTCGCTCACCCGCCGCTCAAGGTTTACCTGCTCACCAGGCACGGCCGGGGCTCCGGTCCCGGTTGCCGCCTGCCCCTTCGTCTCGGGAACAAGCGCACCCTTTTTGACGACCTGGACACCCTGACCAGGCAGCACGGCCTGCGCTGATCCGGTTTGCTGGGCTTCGCGATGCGCCCGCGGAATGGACGGATCCTGGTTGTAGATCTCTTCCAGTCTGCGTCGTGAGTCGGTCAGATCCTTTTGCAGCACCCCAAGACGCTTGCGGGCATCGTCCAGCAGTTTTACCCGGGCGCTGTCATCCTTTTGCATCTTGGCCCAAAGCTCGCTGATGCTCATGGTCCTGGCATTGCGTGCTACTTCATGCACCTGCTGGAACGACTCGACAAACGTCTGGATGACTGTCGGAGCATGGGTCCGCAATAACTGCTCGGGATTTTTTTTGTCGTTTTCATCTATGGTAACATCATGCAGGCGAAAGCTGATAAACATCCGGTCCTTGAGCATTCTCTTTTCGATAAACTCGCCCCGTTTGGCAAACACCACCCCGCCATCGGGGCTGGTGATATACACGTTGTGCATCAGCTTGGTTCCCTCATCCTCGCGCTCGTAACGCAGGCTCTGGTTGCCGATCCGCACCACCTGGCCCGCCTCGAAATCAGCCATCGGGTCACGGACAAATATGGAACTGCGCATCTCCATATAGCGCATGTTCCCCCAGGGGAGGATTGTGTCGTAAAAGAGCATGGCCACACCGAACAGGATGATTCCGAAAAAAAGATTGGGCCAGAGAATGCGAACAAGCGAGATCCCGCTTCCCCTGAGAGCAACGACTTCGCTCTCGCTTGACATCCGCCCAAACGTCAGGATGGACGCAATCACAACAGCCATGGGAATCGTCAGTGCCAGCACGTAGGGAATGGTAAAGACGAACAGCTGCGAAACCCGCCCGAAAGGGATGTTCCGCTCGACCACGTACTTGACCAGGCGGAAAACTTCGTTTACCAGGAGGATAACAGTAAAAAAGGCCAGCCCCGTAAAATAATTGGGGATAAGCGAACGCAGCATGTAGCGTGTGAGGATCTTCATTGGCGGCCGGCTCCTACAACACCAGACCGAGTCCGGCCAGAACCAGCGAGCTGATCAGAGCCGCCAGCGCCAGGAGCACTGCCAGGACAAGTGCCACTGTCAGTACCAGGGGCAGGACAAAAAGAGCCACCGCCCTCCCGGTTGCCAGACGGTACACCTCTTTGATAATGAGGACCTCAATCCGCCAGCCCATGCCCATGACCGCAAGCAGGGCCAGGGCATACAGGCCCGAAAGTCCCGTAACCCGCAGCACCAGAGAAAACGGCAGGAGGAGAAGGAAGGGAGCCCAGGAAAACGAAAGTCCCACCCAAAGGGACCGGACGTCACCCCGCTGGCCCCAGAGACCGGCAAAGACATGCACCATGGCCACCTTGCAGAGCAGGACAAAGAGACCAAGCAGGGGGAGGAGAAACCCGAGAGTGGAAAAAAGCGATCGTGCAGACGCCCCGCTGGCGCCCTGGACTACCATGAGCCCCAGGAGCAGGGAGAGCACACCTCCGGCCAGTGAAAAGAAGGCAGGCGCCGCCAGCCCGGGCTCACGCCGTGTGACAACGAGACTTGCCAGCCGGGCAGGCGAAAAGATGATCCCCGCCAGTATTCCTGCCGCTCTCATCTCAGCACTCCCGGCATGAGATAGGCGATGACTGTCCCGCCCCTCGCCCCGGCAGGGGGCAGCCCCGGCAGGCTGATGACATGGGGAGCCGCCAGGTTCCGCGCTGCCAGACCCAGGAGCTCCATGATCCCGGGACTCCCCTTTTCACGGATCACATGCGGGCGCCCGCTGATTCCGGCCAGCTTGCCTGCGGCCAGCAGGGCGGATTCAAAATCTCCGACTTCATCAACCAGCCCCCGGGCCCTGGCCTGGCTTCCCGAAAACACCTGTCCCTGGGCCAGATCCTCAAGCGTGATCTTTTCGATGGAACGGGCTGTGTGCACCACATCGAAAAACTGTGTATATGCGTCCTGCACCATCCCCTGCAGGAGTTGGCGCTCTTCATCCGTCATCCCGCGAAAGGGAGAGA
>JAKPMW010000217.1 GCA_029548715.1 Spirochaetota bacterium
CCTCTCCAATATGGCGGCCTCCAATACCAACAGCGGGACAGGTTCGGGGCCGGACGAGTCAGTGCTCACAAACAGGATGCTCTTTCTCCGGCCGCAGCGTGATCTCCTGGAGATGTTCTGTCTTGGGCTGAGCAATGTGGCGGCCACCAATACGCCGGGACAGCCCGTTGTGTTTGCCCCGGAAAGCCGGGTCAAGGCAGGGGTTTCGTCCCAGGCACGACTGTTCTGGGCAGGTGTCATCGGGGCCTGGATTTCGGATGCCCTTGGGGGGCAGGAATTCTGGAAGACCCTGCAGTTGCCGAAAAAACAGACGGATTATGGCGAATTGATCGACGAAGCACGAAATTTGTCAATCGTGTGGGGTGCCCAGCCGGCAAAGCGTCCGGAGTCGGGCAGGGCAGGAGGGGGACAGCGATGAGCAGGGATGCAGACGGCGGAATGAAACTCTTGCGGGTCGAGGATCTGGTCAAGGTGTACAAGAAGCGGACCGTGGTCAACAAGGCCTGCCTCGAGATCCGGCAGGGGGAGATCGTTGGACTCCTGGGGCCAAACGGAGCCGGCAAGACAACCACGTTTTACATGATTACCGGCCTTGTCCGGCCCAATGGCGGCCGGATCTGGTACGAGGATGACAACCCGGCTGTCAAGCCGCAGGATATCACACATATGCCGATGTACCGGCGGGCCCGCCTCGGGATCGGCTATCTCCCCCAGGAGGCCTCGGTTTTCAGGACCCTGTCCGTTGAGGAAAACCTGCTGGCCATCCTCGAAACGATCCGGCCGAGGCTTTCCCATGCCGAAATGCAGCGGCGCAAGGACGAGCTGCTGGATTACCTCAATATCAGCCATCTTGCCAGGCAAAAGGCTTTCACCCTCTCGGGTGGCGAGCGGAGGCGGACGGAAATTGCACGGGCTCTGACGACCGAGCCCCGGTTTCTGCTGCTTGACGAGCCATTTGCAGGTGTTGACCCGATTGCGGTGGCGGACATCCAGAGCATCGTCAAGCGGCTCAAGGAGCGAAACCTCGGAGTGATCATCACGGACCACAATGTGCGCGAAACACTCAAGATCACGGATCACTCCTACATTCTTGCCGAGGGCCGGATCCTGGTCAGCGGAAGTCCTGAAAAGCTGGTCAATGACAAGCTGGCTCGCTCGGTTTATCTGGGGCATGACTTCAGGATGTGAGGGTGTGTAAAAAATGATACCATTCGGGGCCAGTCCCGGTATATAATGACCCCGACGATTCGAGGGATCGGGTGCGCGGTGTCGCTTGCGCAGCGGGGGAACAGGTTCAGATTATGTCGCTTTCGGTCAATATCAATCTGGCTCAAAAGCAGAAGCTGGTGATGACCCAGACTCTGAGGGAGGCCATCGAGCTCCTTCAGGTGACGTCTGTGGAGTTGTCCGAGCGCATCGAGCAGGAACTGCAGGAAAATCCCGTCCTCGAGATCCGTTCGACCGACGGAAGCGAGAGTGGTTCCGAACAGGGTGCGGCTGATTCCGGAGCCGAAGCGCCTGAAGCCGCCCGGGATGATTCGGGTCCTGACCCTGATTTCGCCGGAAATTTTGAGGACTCGAGCGATGAGGGGTATGAGTACGGCACCGGGGAGGCCCGTGACCCGGATGCAAAGCAGCAGTTTCTTGAAGGGGCGTTGCAGCGGGGACAGACCCTCTCCGAGCATCTGAGCGGTCAATTGCGTCTTGTGACCTTTACCGAAGAAGATTTCAGGATCGGCGAGATACTGATTTCGTGCCTTGACGAAAACGGATACTTCCGCAGGGACCTGGCCGAGGTTGCGGCTGCAACACCGGTTCCGGGCAGGGATGTCGAAGATTTTTCGCGGGTATTGTCCCTGGTACAGACGCTTGATCCTCTCGGCGTGGCGGCCCGTTCGCTGCAGGAATGCCTGCTCATCCAGCTTCGCGAGCGGGATGTGAGGGACCCGGTCGCCGAGACTGTTGTTGAGGACCATTTTGATCTGCTCGAAAAGCGGTCATGGCGCCAGATAGCTTCAAAACTCGGAATTACGGTGGCCAGGGTCGAAGAGGCCTCAAAGGTCATCGCCGGGCTTGAGCCATTGCCTGGCCGGAGTTTTGCGGCAGCATCAGTGGAGTACGTTGTTCCGGATGTGATTGTCCGTGAGGAGGAGGGCGAGTTTGTGATCGTGGTCAATGATGACTGGCTGCCCAGACTCTCTATTTCGAAGACATACCGCAATCTGATGCGGCGCAAGGATACGGGCAACGAGGTCAAGACCTATATCAGCGACAAGCTTGCTTCTGCCCAGTGGCTGATCCGCAGTATTGAACAGCGCCGGGAGACGCTCTATGCGGTGACAGCGGCCATTTTTGAAGAGCAAAGGCAGTTCTTTACGCACGGACCGGGGCATCTGAGACCCCTGACCCTGAGGCAGATCGCCGAGCGGATCGGGATGCACGAGTCCACCGTCAGCAGAGTTACATCCAACAAGTATGTCCAGACAGGATGGGGG
>JAKPMW010000098.1 GCA_029548715.1 Spirochaetota bacterium
ACGTCCGGCCCTCTCCAGCCAGTCCCCCGCCCTGCCATGTGCATGCATCTGCAGCGCGTACTCGGCCTCAAGCACCCGCAGGTGAGGGTTACGCCGGCCCGAGGCCAGCAGGCGGTCAAGCACCTGCCCCGCTTCGTCAAAGCGCAATTCATCAATCAGGTGATGATACATCAGCACATCGGCCAGCCGCTCACCGCCAACCCAGGCGGGTGAAGCGCCAAGCGGCAGGACAAAGCCGGCGAGAATCCAAAAACAGAAAGCAGCCGCCCGGGCGGGGCGCCCCCGCAGGAGCCGACAGGGCATGCTCACGGACCCTGCCGGTTATAGGTACGACTGGCATCCATGTAGGCCTGGTTGGCCTGGGGATTATCGCGCAGATAACGCTGCATTGCAGCCATATTGTTGGCCGGATACTCATTGTACTGCTTTTCGGTCAAACCCCAGGCCTTGAAGTACTCGGCCCGCTTTTGCTGCATGAACTTTACCCAGTCGGCCTCCCACTTGGCCTTTTCCTTCATCAGATCGATGGTAATCTCGACAAAAGCCCCAGGATCGAGCTTGTCTATTTTTTTGCGAACAACCGCCCCTTCAGAGCCGGAAACCGGCTGAGTCCCGTCATTACCGCTGCCCTTTTCTGACGAGCAGGCAGCCAGTGCCATAACCAGAACCAGAATACCCATCACCCGAACCATCCGCACCACCCTCCGTTTCCTGCTATCATTCCCAGTCTATCCCTCTGCAAACCGGCCGTCAATCCAGCCTGCCGGACAGTTTACGAAAACAGCCGGTTGGCCTTTTCGAGGTCAGCCGGAAAATCGATTTCAGTCCAGGGCAGGCCGCCCACGTACTCGAACCTGATCGTGGCAAGCTTCATCACCATGTCGAGCACTTCCTCATACTCCAGCTTTTCACCACCGGCCGCGATCACCCGGCCCAGCATTTCGCGAAAGATGGCCCCAGTCGAGGGACTGCACTTGAAAAACCCGACACCCTCACCCTGGGCAGGCCATGTCTTGGCCAGACGGCGACAGATCTCCCAGACCCGGCCATCCGCGTCCGCGCCCAGCTTCATTTCTTCTTCATCGTTGTCAAAATTTTCATCGAGCAAAAGGCAGTCAGGGTGCGGGGAGTTGACGAGTTTGGCAAACAACTCGGCCGGGTAGGCCACATCCGCGTCCATCATGATAAAGGGCTCATCAAAAAGGTCCCTGGCCGCGTAGGCCGAAAGGATATTGCCCTTGAGATAATCCGTGTTTTCGATAAACGAGACCTTGACGCCACTGTCGTTGCCGGCCAGGTGGGCCCGGACCTCATCGGCCATATACCCGACAACAAAGGTCGCTTCGCCGATACCGCACTGGGCAAGGCGCTCAAGATGTCGATCGACCAGGCGCTTGCCGCCTACCTTGACAAAGCACTTGGGCATCTGCTTGCCCTGTTCCTGCAGTCTCTTGCCTATTCCTGCGGCCAATATGATCGCACGCATCGCGGGCTCCTTCGCTGTCCTGATTGGAGTATCGCTGTTCCCCGGATTTCATGGAAACAGCCTGCAGAAATATAGCAAGGAACACGCATGACAAGCATCATCCGCCTGCGGCAATGCTCCCCTTGCCGGAGACAGCACTTCATGGATAGACTCTCCCTGTGAGGGGGGCCGTGTGCATGAAATCACCAAAAGAGAAGCAGATCGAAAACCGTATCCTCGAGATGGCCTCTGGCCGGGCCAAGGAACTGGCCAGCCAGCTCTTTGCCGATGAAGAAGTCGAGGCACTGCAGGAGTACGCCAACACCGTCTCGATCACCCGGATGAACTTCAACGACCATGGCCCCGTGCACATGAAGACGGTAGCCCGCAACGCCCTGCTCATCGCCGACATCCTGCACAAGGCCGGGATCGAGTTTACCCTCGAAAAGGAGGGGCATGGCGATTTCGAGCAGGTCCAGATGATCCTGCTTCTGGCCGCCCTCCTGCATGACATCGGGATGACGGTCGGCCGGGAGGAGCACGAACGAATGGGGACCATCCTGGCCCTGCCCCTCATTGACCGCTTCCTCACCCCGCTCGAGCCCTCGCTCGCCAGGCGGATCGCCATGCGCTCAATCACACTGGAGTGCATCGCCGGACACATGGCCAGCCGGAGGATCCACACCCTTGAGGCCGGAACCGTCCTGATCGCCGACGGCTCGGACATGAAAAAGGGGCGGGCCCGGATTCCGATGATCCTCAACAACGAGCCCAAGCCGGGCGACATCCACCAGTATTCCGCAGCAGCCATCGAGGATGTCAGGCTTGAACCCGGTGTGCGCAAGCCTCTCAGGATTACAGTCGCGATGACAAGCTCGGTCGGGTTTTTCCAGGTTGAGGAAGTCCTCTTTCCCAAGATCGAATCCTCAAGCGTCAAGCCGCACATCGAGCTCTACGCCGGCCTGCCCGACCAGGAGCCCAAGTGCTATCTGTAATCCGCTCCCGCCTCGGCGAGACCCTGATCCCCCTCCTCGTCTGGATCACAGGGGATGCCCTCTGGGGCTCGCCCACCGGACTGGCGGCAGGCGCGGCGGCGGTTCTTTTCCAGGGAGTGCGCGGCCTGCTGTCAAGCCGCCGGATCGAACCCGGCCTCGTAGCCGACCTCGGGCTGATGCTGCTCCTCGGGCTTCCCGAGATCCTCCCGGAAGAAGCCATCCCCCCCGATCTTGCAGGCGGGGCGATCGAACTGCTCCTCGCCGGAATACTCGCGCCCGCCTTTTTCGGCAAGCTCACCCGCAGCGCAACCTCGGGCCTGCCCTTTCCCGAAGCGGTCCGTCCGGCCCTGACCCGGCTGACAGGACTCCTTGCCTTCCTGCTTGCCCTTCATGGCAGCCTGCTCGCTGCATACTGGGCCTTCAGCCCGCCATATCCACTCATCATCCCGGAAACACTCTTTCCGCTGGCCGGTTTTTCACTGGGAACAGAAGCCCGTCTTCTTGAATTCGTCAGCGGCCCGGCATTCCTGGCCGTCGCAATCCCGGCCGGCATCGTGCTGCTGCTGCGCGAGCGACACCGGCTGACCCGGCCTGCCGCCGATGAAGGCGGCGAGTGGCTGGCGGTTGTCGATACGGAGGGCAGACCAGTCGCCCGGGCCCGCCGGGACCTCTTGCACACCCGGCCGGACCTGATCCAGCATGTTGTCCGTCTTGTCGTGCGCCATCCCCAAAGCGGGGCCTTCCTCCTGCAAAAGAGGCGGACAGACCGGGCTGCGGCCCCCGGGCTCTGGGATACCGCTGCGGCAGGCCATGTCCGGGCCGGAGAAGAGGCCACCGCAGCCCTGATCCGCGAAACCCGCGAGGAACTGGGAATCCGTCTCGCCCCGCTCTCCCCTCCCAGGGGGGTGCACCCCGCTTCTGCCGGGTCCGCCAGATGGATCGGACAGCACCTGACACGGTGTGCCACCGAAAGTGAGTACGCCGATGTCTGGCTGCTCGAAACGGAAGGTCCGTTTACAATGGACCGCAGCGAAATGGATGCCCTTGAGTGGTTTTCAAGCGAACAGTGTCAGAGCCTGGCCAAAAACGGCCTGATCACCCGGGGGGCCTTGCTGGACCTTGAGCTTGCAGCACATCCCGAGCCTGACCCGGAATGACGCGCCGGCGCAAACACCACCCGGACCGGCACGCACAGGACTTACGGTTTTGGAGGAGCAAGGATCTCGGAATAGTAATGGAGCCCCTGCGGCTTGAGCCAGTAACCATTGGTGGAAAAGCTGACCCAGACCCAGTCGAGCGGGGTTCCCGCGCGCCTTGCGTCCCATGCAGCCTCATACCAGCCACGCGAACGCTCCGCATCCGTCAGGGCAGCCCCTCGGGACTGCACCTCAAGGGAATCCACCCTTGCCTCATCCCTGAGCCAGCCGCTTGCCGAAGCAACCAGGGCATGCGTCCTGCGGTAGACAAAGGTCCCGGCAGGACAAAGGATGGTTGAAAATGCCGGAGGAACAAGCCGCTCACGATACAAGAGCAGCCCCTCTTCGCGGTACTCCCGTGATGTCCGCTCACCGCTTGTCAGGACTCGGTACTCCCATTGCGAACGGACAGCACTTTTCATGCTGCACCCGGCCAGCACCAGCATGGCCACAACAAAAAAACAGGCTCTCATCTCACATCCCGTGACGTCATGATTCTTCCACCGCCAAAGCAGCAGGGAAATTGTACATCCCGCCTCCCCCGAATGTCAACGAAGGCGTGGGAGACGGGTGTGCCCGCAAACAGCAGTCCGTCCCCTCCAATGAGGCCTGGTGCTGACCAGCGACAGAGTGCCATCCGCAGGTGATAGCGATGGCTACAGATGAGGATCAACATATCCCGCGTGAATCCGCGCAACCCTGCGGACAAAATGCACACAGCCCATCACTTCCGGAGTATTGCCGAACCACCCAATGCCACGTTTTTGCTTGTCATCAGGTCCCGGCCAGGCTACAATCACCCATGCGTTCGGCCTTTTCCCTCAGAGCACTCTCCATCACTGCGGTCATGCTCCTGACCCTCCCCTGCATCCTGCCTTCCATGCAGCCAGGACAGCCAGCCTGGAAGGCTGCCATCGCCAGGGCGTGGCGCTACCATCATGCACAGGAATTTCCCAACAGCCGGCTGGCAATACGCCAGGCCTGTGCCCATGCCCTTGAGGAGCAGGACTGGCGCGGCGTGTACGAGGGCTTTGTCATCCTCGGGCTGGCCCAGGCCATGGGGGAACCAATTCCCGGATATTTCTTTTCATATCTCAGGCGCGCGGCTGTTCTCCCCGCAACCGCCAATTCGCAACTGGCTTCACGCCTCCTTGCCGAACTGCACCTTGTTCACAATGACAGACCAGGTGGAATCAGGCTGGCACTGCAGTCCGCCAGCCTCTCGCTTGACCGGGGTGCGTACGGGGATGCCCTTGAAGCCGCCCGGCTTCTCAGACCGGCAAAAAATGAGCGCATGCCCAGCGAGGACAGCATGCAGGTGTGGCTGGCCATTGCCCGGACCTGTCTGGCTGCGCAGGCATGGCATGACACCCTTGCTGCTGCCAGACTGATGCTGGACGCCGGAATCTCGGGCCTGGCCCGGGACTGGATCAACCGGTCCGCAGCACTGGCTCTCGCCAGCGGAGACACGGAGGCTGTCCTTCAGTCCGCAACCCTGCTCAGGACAAGCGGCCATCCGGATGAAGCGGCGGTCTGGGAGGACCGTCTCAAGCAGAGCAGCCCGGACCCGGCTGAGCGGGACGGCTGAGCATGCAGGCACCCGGCTACACCAACGCTGAACAGTTTATCACGGCACTTGGGGAAACAGCGAAGGCGAGTGGCGTCAGCTACGACCCGGTGCTCATCCGCCAGGCATGGGAGTACGCCGCACGCTGCCACCGCGAGCAAAAACGCCTTTCCGGCGAAGCCTACATCGTTCACCCTTCCGAGACAGCCCTGATCATCGCCTCCATGGGAATCGACCAGACCAGCATCATCGCGGCCCTCCTGCACGATACTGTCGAGGACTCGGATGAGGCCAGCCCCGAGGCCATCCGCCAGCAGTTTGGCGCTGAAGTGATGCATATCGTCGAAGGGGTGACAAAGATCAAGCGGCTGCGGGCCTCGCATGGCCAGGCTGAGCGTTCGGCCGAAAACATGCGCAAACTCCTCCTGGCAATGGCCCAGGATATCCGGGTCATCTTTGTCAAGCTGGCCGACCGCCTGCACAACATGCGTACCCTGGCCTGGCAGGCACCCGAGCGGCGCCAGTACACCGCCCGCGAAACACTCGACATCTATGCTCCGCTTGCCAACCGGCTCGGTATCAGCTGGATCAAGACCGAGCTGGAGGATCTCGCCCTCAAGC
>JAKPMW010000247.1 GCA_029548715.1 Spirochaetota bacterium
TGATTTCACGCAGGACCTCTTCCTTGGAGATGCTGTCGGTCTTTCGTTCGTAGCTGGATGAACAGGCTCCGGCAGCAAGGACCGTCAGTATTGCGAGGGACACGATCCAGCCCGCATGACGCCTTCGCAACGGTGCGGGCAGTCTGTCGTGATGTGTCGCTATGACGCTTCGGTTGGGGGATTAGTCACGGATGCCGCCCGCCTTGAGGAAGGACAAGAGCTCATCTTCACTCATGGACAGGCCCTCGATCCGGAGAAGTTTTTCGTGCAGCTCGCCGCTGGAACCGGTCTCGACCCCGCGTGAGCGGGCTTCGCCGGCGGCGCTTCGCTCGTCAAGCAGACCACGGGCCGAGGCTGCGGTTACACTCGCGGATGCCCGTGAGCGGGCATGCAGACGTGCTTCTGTGGAGGCACTCCCCAGAAGGGAGACCCGCTCGCCCGGGGGTCGGCACTCCGGGAAACACCGCCAACTGTGTTGATGAGAATATCGCCCGACCAGTTGAGCAAGGTCGGGGTCAGATGCAGGCCCAGGAGGCCGAATACCAGTGTGACCCCCAGAACCAGAAGGCACATGATGGAGCGGGTACTCATTTTCATGCAGGATGTCCTTTAATGGCAGATGACTTTACTCGTGGACGGTGAGGGATTTGATCTCGTAAAACCATGTCAGATCCTTCGGCATTGGCAGATCGGAAGCAGGATTTTTTGTCCGGCGGACCTCGGCCACCCAGCCCTGGCGGGTGAAACGGGCAAAGATGCGCATGGGGCCTGGATGATCGGCGTTGGTGGCGGGAGCGGCCAGCTCGAAGAACCGCTCCATGCGCATGTTCGTCATTGCAGGCCGGTTAGCGGGAACGGGCTGCCCGTCATGCATGCGCCTGACAACACGCCCGTCCCTGACTTCGACTTCCCAGTTTCCTGCCACGGGGGTGAATGCTCCGTAGCGAAAGTGCATGGTGTAATGCCTGGGCCGGATTTCGTTCCAGGTTTTCAGGGCCTCGCGGTAGTCGGCGGCGATTTCGCTGGCCGAGCTGCGCTCGGGGAAGAGCTCTCCACTTTGTCTGACTTCATTGGAGCAGGCTGCCAGAACAAGGACGGCCAGGCCTGTCAGGCATGCAAGGCGCAGGGGGCAGGGTGTTTTCATCGTGACGGTATCTCCTCTTGACTGTAGTGTATGGCGTTTTTGCAAACCGCCGGCAGTGCTCTCAAAATGGTACTCATCCCGGACCGTGTCCTGACAGGGGCCTGCCTGCGGGAGTACTGCGGCAGAGCCCCGTACAGATGGCCCCGGTGCGATCCTCTCTGGTCGGGAGACGCGAGCGTTATGGGACATGGCAGATGAAACTCATGACGGAGCCGGATGGGCTGATGGAAGACAGGCCGGCAGCGGAAAGACGGGTGCCACTGCTGGACCATGGTGCCGCACTGGCTGTATGCCAGAAACTGGCGGGTCGGGTCTCCGCGGTAAATGAGCGCGAGACGAAGAGGTCCTCCTGCCGTCCGCTGTCTGAATACTCCACAGTCCCGGCAGCCAGATCCCGTCCCTTCCATAACATGTTGTCGTTGTCGGCCTCGACGATTGTGACACCATGGATCCGGTTGGCTCCGTCGTTGACGGTATTGTAACCGACAGTTGCGTTGTACACCTCCTGATGGATCCGGGTGATCAAAAGCCCGCTCCCGGGCAGGTATTCAGTCCAGGTTCCGCTGATTCGCTGTTTGTTTTCGACGATATAGCCCTGTTTGTTGGCGGTATCTCCCAGCGGTATGGCCAGGGCGGTCCGGGAGGATTCGATATCGCTGAGGGAGACCTGGTAGGATGCACTGGCCCGGGGGAGCGGTTCCTCGTCATCCGAACAGCCGCCGAGGCCCGCAGAAAAAAGACACAGGAGCGAAAGCGAGATCCGCCCGGCCGAACGCCGGAGCCGGCGGCTGATGAGGATGACGCAGACGGTCAGGATGAGTGGGATGTCGCTGGAGTCGGCCGCATCAGCCTGGCCGGACGCTGTTCCTCCCTGATGCTGTGCCGTGAAGGAAGGCTGGTATCCTGAGCGGGTGGTGAGGGTTCCGCTTGCGGGGGCGTCCGTAAGCTGTACCCAGCCCAGGATATGGCGCTCCCATGCCAGAAGCGGCGCGGGGCGTGAACCATTTTTGCCCGGCCCCAGCCAGGCGCCGTTGGCCATGAGGGAAAACTGCCCGACCCCCTGGGTGGCGTAGGTGGTATCATAGAGATCCGGCAGGCCGAGCTTGTGGACAAACTCGTGACAGAAGACGCCGATGGTGGAATCACCCGCCAGATCGTTGTATTCTGGCTGGATCGTGTAGGCGTCAATGGTTTTGTCGTCATAGGTACGGGGGCCGGTGCCGTCGCCGTTGTTTTTCCCTCCGGTGAGAGACCAGGCATGGGACCAGATGTGGTTTGCCACATCGCTGAATTCCTCACCCGGGCGGGCATGGATCACCATGACGACATCCACCTTGCCGTCATTGTCGTTATCGTAGAGCGCCCAGTTGATACCGGCCGCCTCGGCCTTGTCGATGGCCTCTCCGACAAGGGAGGCCGGTTTGGCATCAAAGTCGTTGATGTTTTGCCCATAATACGCGGCGGTATTGGCGGCTTTACCGACCATGTGGACATCAATCGCGAGATCAAGGGTATTGCCCGACATGTCCGCAAAATATTTTTTCATGCTCAGGGGGGTCAGCGTTGATCCGTTAAAGAGATTGTTGTAAAAGGTCTGGCTGGACGCGGGCCTGAGATTGACATCACTGTATCCGATAACCAGGATCGGGATCCGGCGTGTTCCGCTTGAGGGAAAGATCCGTCCCGGAAGTGCCTCCCGGGTGCGGGTCTGATCGAGGGTTCGCATGTGCAGGGTCCGGCTGCGTGCTGCGAGGCGATCCAGTGTCCCCTGGCGTGCATGCCTGAGGACAACATCCGGATGAGCGGGCATGGCTGCGAGGGAAGTCGCCAGCATGAGCAGGCTCACGACGGGAGTCAGGCGACAGAACAGGGATGATAGTAGCGACATGGAGCGCGTCCTTTGAGGAAGGAATGCCCCATCATACCACGGGAGGCCGGCTTTGTCCAAGCACACCGCGCAACGCGTGCGCATGATACACGCGTGAAACCCTGATCTTTATCCCGGATTGTTCCTCAAAACGCAATACGTGCCTGAAAATCCGCGGCCAGGTTTCTTCCCCGCAGGGTGTATTCACGCCCTTCGGGACCGATCGTGGCGTAGAGCATGGGGCTGAGGGTCAGGTCGTTGACCGGCTGCCAGCTTATCCCGCTGCTGACGATCATCGAACCATCGACAAGATTGGCCATCAGATTGGCCTGGAATGTCATTGTGCTGTCCGGGAATTTGGCCACCGAAACAAACAGTGCCCCATACCAGCGCGAAAGCCAGTTCGGTGTCCAGGCATCATTGAGGTAGATGGCGGCACTCCGCAGGGGATCACCCAGCACATTGTCGCTGTACCCCGCCCCGTTGGCCATCACTTCGGCCACAAGCTGGATCCGGTCATCAAGCTCCCAGTCAATTCCGCGCGAGAGGGTCAGTGAGGCCTGCGGGATCCAGTCCGAACGCCTGTCCTCTTCGATAACGCCCATTCCCTGTCGTGTGTAGCGTGGGGTGTTGCTTCCACGGGAGAGGGCACACTCCCCCTTGATGTCGAATCCAAGGAGGCGCGAGGAGAGTTCGAGTCCGTAGACGGGGACGAAGCCCTTTTTTCCCCAGGCGGTCAGGGCGAACTCGCTTCCACCCGCGACAAATTCGATTTTACCCGCGAGGGCCAGGTCCGATCCCGCGCGGGCATCGCCCGCATCGATCCAGGTGTAGAAGTTGAGTGTCGATCCAAAGGCGGCATGGGTCCGGATTCCGGTCGAGCCCTCACGGCTCCTGTCCATGTCAAGAAAGTTTTTCTTTTCGTAATTAACCAGATCGACCGGGTTCCAGAAGTAGCTCCGCCCCCACTGCAGGACCTGCTTTCCTATTCTGAAGGAGAGGCTGCCGGATGCGGCGAGGTCAATGAAGGCTTCCTTGATGGTCCAGCCGTAGGTGTTGGTTGTGCCTGGCCTGCTGCTGTCGGCCAGGCCCTGCGGTGTCTGCCAGAGCGAGACAGCCACAAGGCTTTTGATCCCCGAGGGGAGGCGGACATCCACCAGAAAGTCCCCTTCGAACAACTGACTCAGGCTGTTTGCCTGCTCTGCTGCGCCTTCAAACCAGGACTCGCTCATGGTGTAGGTGGTCCGGCTGCGCAGGATTCCGCTGGCCGAGACGCCCTTCTTGCCTGAACCTGGAGTCAGCGACGCGTCAGTGATGCTTCCCCTGTCGATAATCATGGTATTTGTATTTGAAAATAACGCGGTTTCGTCGACCGCCTGGGCATGGATCTTCCCGGGGAGGCAGAAGCTTAGTCCGGCGAAGAGGGTACAGACGGAGATCCTGAGAGTCATGGCTCGGTTCCTTCGGGGTGAGGATGCTGACCGGGCTGGTATCGGGGCTGGGGAACAGCAGCCAGCCCGGTCGGGTACGGCACTGTCCGCTGCTGACTGCTTCAGCGGCTCAGGTTTTCGAGATAGGCCTTGGTAAAGACGTGGGCCGGGATCGGGGCCAGTGAGATGCCCGAGATCTCAAGCAGGGTCCGGTCTCCCTTTTCGAATTCGTCAATGAAGAGGCCCTTGACGAGAAAGTACTTGCCTCCGATTGTCGTGTAGTTGAGGTAGTAGGCCGTCTGCATCAGGGTGCCCGAGAGGGACCAGGACTGGACCTTGAGCGGAAGATACGTATCCCTCCGGACCCAGTAGACCTCACGCGGGTAGGTCACGTCATTGACCTTGGCGATGATCTCGATCCGGTAGACAGGAACATTCCCCAGCATCTCCTCCTGCACCATCTCCCGGCCGTTGGAGACGGCGGTACGGTAGAGTTCGGAGAGCTTGCGTTTTTCAAAGTCTCCACCCTTGGCATCCGACCCGGCGATCGATTCGTCCCGGTTGATGTGCTGGAAGATGCGGGTGGCACTGCGGTACATCCAGAAATTGTCGCCGGTCTTGAGATACCCATTGCCCTTTTCCGAATTGGGTCCGGTCATGACGATCAAAAACGAGTCATCCCGGTCCCGTCTGTAAAAGATGGCCTCGATGATCTTGGTTCCCGTCTTTGACTTTTGCTGGGTCAGCTTGACACGGCTGGTCAGGTCGGCCTGCAGGTCCTGGAGCCTGTCCAGCTCGCCGAGGATGGCAGCTCCCGAGGGAGCCGCGCTGAGTGCCGGTACGGTCAGGATCAGGGCACACAGCCCCAGAATCACTTTTTTCATGGTATTGTCCTTTCGTTTATTCGTAATGCCGCAATGCCCTGGCTGCGTCCAGCCGGGCAGCGCGGCGTGCCGGAAACCAGGCTGTTGAAAGCGTCAGGAGGGTGATGAAGATCACGTTTCCGAGGATGCTTCCGAATGTCGGGAGGAAATAGAGCTTCCCGTTGACAAGGAGCATCCCCAAAGCCGAATTCCCGTCCATGCTGATGCTGCCCAGGATGACCATCAGGATCAGTCCGATGATGACTCCGGCGATTGAGGCGAAGAGCCCGAGAAAGAGTGTTTCAAGCAGAAAGACATTCCGGACATCCTTTTGCTGCATCCCCATGGCGCGCATTGTTCCGATTTCGCGGGTCCGTTCGCGAATGGTCATCCGCAGGGTGTTGACGACTCCTACCAGGATGATGAAGAAGAGGATCAGGACTGCTACAAAGGTGATCATGTTGAGTGCGCCCTCAAGCTTGAGGATGATGCTGGCGCTCTCATACATCGTGCGGACATCGATCACGCCGCCCTTGTAGCGCATGTTGTTGACCTGCTTCATCTTGGCTTGCAGCTCTTCAGAGGTTCCGCTCCTGGGCAGGAGTCTCCATTCACGGGAGAGATGTCCTGCCAGCGGACTCTTGTCGGGCGTGAAAGCCGTCTTTCCGGCTGCCGGAACATGCTTGAGGATCATGGGATTGAACTCATGCTCGCGCAGGAGTAGCACGTGTTCATCGGCAAGCCCTTCAAAGACTCCGGCAACCGTTGCCCTGTGCACCACCGGAGAGGTGTTGTACTTCATCCTGTGGGTAAACTCGATCGTGCGCCCGGGTGCCAGTCCGAAATCTGCCGCTGCCTTGCGGTTGACAAAGGCCGGGGGAAGATCGCCCTTGTTCGTGACAACAGCCTGGGAGATTCCGCAGGCCCTGGCCAGGGCCTCGCGGGACTGTGCGTTTGTCTGGATCCCGAGAATCCGTATGGAACCCCCGCCCGCGAGCGTGCCATCCGCCACAGCAAGTCCCGCTGTCATTGCCGCATGAAGCCTGTCAGCCTGGGCGATCGACTCAAGGGGATTTTCGAGCATGATCTTGAGCCCGCCGGTCTCCCAGGGCTTGAATCCAAGTGTGGTCTTGAGCGTCTCAAGAGGCATGAACATGGTCATGGCCTCAAACATGCTGTTGGCCTTGGCGATTCCGACAACAGTTCCGGACGCCGTCTGGACCTGGCCCGAAATCGTCTCCATCCGCATGCGGATTGTGTCATGCAGCTTGAGCTTGAGGTTGTGTGCGGACTTTTCGTAGATGATCATCGGGACAGCGTAGCGTCCGTTGCTGAAGTCCGCCAGACTGCCTTCGAGCAGGATCACGCCTTCGAAGGATGCCGGCTCGGGCTTGAGTCCGACCACAATCGAAAACTCGCTCTTGCCGTTGCCCTGGACCCGGGCGAAGCCGATGATGTCCTCCCAGATGTCCTTGATGCCGCTGACATTTTTGCGGATCAGTTCTTCCATGCGGGCCTTGTCTCGGATGATCTGCACCGGCTTTTTGTCGAACTCGCTTACTGCCACCTGCATGTGCCCGGTCATGTAGACGATGACTTTGTTGAAAAGAACGTCAGTGATCCCCTGCGAGAATGCTGCTGCCAGGACGAGGATCATCATCCCGAAGGCGATGCCCGATCCGAGCAGGATATTGCGCCGCTTCTGGCGCAGGAGATTTCTCAATCCGATAGAGAGTATGATATTCATGGGTGCGTCCTCAGTCCCTCGCTGACAGGCAACATTGCAACTTGAACCTGTGCATCCTGCACAAAAGTTGTACGTATGCATCCATGCACTCTGCCTGTTGCAGCTCGGGACAAAACCTTCCGTTTTAGTCTCGTGCGATGGCTTCGAGCGGGGTGATGCGGCGCGCGATCCGTGCCGGATACAGCCAGGCTGCAAAAGTCACCAGGGTCAACTGCACAATGCAGGCAATGATGTCACCTGCGTCAAGCATGGGGATAAAGCGGTCCCCACCGAAGAGGAGCTGCGCGATTCCGTTGTCGGTCGTAATTCCCATTCCGGCCACAATGGCAGTCAGGACTGTTCCGACAAGAATGCCCATCCCTCCGAATCCACCCGAGAGGATCACGATCTCCGAGAGGAACATCCGGGAGATAAACCCCTTTTGTGCTCCAACGGCCCGCATCATCCCGATCTCGCTGGTCCGCTC
>JAKPMW010000256.1 GCA_029548715.1 Spirochaetota bacterium
TCCCCGCCGTTCGGAGAGGGTACAATAACTGTCCTCGCTGTCCATGTCACGGCAGCACAGCGCCACCAGCCGCGCAAACTGCTGGGGCTCGAGCATCCGCATCTGCTCAATCTCGCGCAGGGTCAGGGCCCGATAGAGGATATCCTCTGTCCCTTTGAGAACCAGCCTGTAGTTTTCAAGGGCCGCACTGGGATTGCCCTGCAGCCTGTAATCATTTGCGATATAGTAATGCGCTTCTGCCCCAACCTGCCCGCAGGCCAGTGCATTGTCAAGAATCTCGAGAGCATCCCGCCGCCGGCCCTGATGCCAGGCAGTCGCCGCGAGGAGAAGCTTCATCTTTGCAATCGGCATGCCCCTGTCCGCGGCGGTAAAGGCCTGCCTGCGCGCCTCACGGATATTCCCCGCCTCGAAAGCATCCTGGGCACGCCGCCAGGCCTGGTCGGCCTTGCTCACTCCCGGGTCAGCCTGTACTGTCGAGTTTTCTCCCCGCATGATACCCTGCCATCGCCTGTCTCAACGTGTGCACGTCACTCTTATTAACGGCACATATCCAAAACGACTTTCGGGAAAAAACCGCTCTCACACAGCTCAAGACGGCTGCTGGCAGGTCACACAAAGGAACCGTCAAAAACGATATCATCGCCGGTCTGTCTCCATCTGCCCTTCAGTCTTGGGGCAAGGCGCATGAACTCGGTTCCAATGTCTCCAAGAGGCTGCATCCTGGTTCCTCCCGCCATAAGCGGAGCAACCCAGGCCACAACCCGGTTGACCAGCCCCGCCCTGACAAATCCCGTTATCAGTCCTGGTCCGCCTTCAACCAGGACAGAGGCAAACCCGTTTGCACCCAGCCATGCGGCCACCTGTTCGGCATCAAGTCCGGGCAGCCCGTGTACCGCAGCACGCGATCCAAGCCGAAGCGTTACGGTCTCAGCCCGGTCTTCGGTCGTCAGGACGTGCACCGGGCCTCCGGTCTCGAAGAGACGGGCAGCGGGTGAAATACCCTGTCTTGTGACAATAATGCGGGCCGGCTGCCATTCGGAAGCGGCAATGCGACAGTCCAGCCGCGGGTTATCCTGCCGAACGGTATTCCCCCCGACAAGTACAGCCTGCACCTCACGCCGCAAGACCTGGACCTCGGCGCGGGCCTCTTCTCCGCTGATCCAGACAGAATCTCCCGAATCAAGCGCCATCCGGCCGTCAAGGGTCATGGCATATTTGAGGATGATCCACGGGAATCCGGTCGTGATAAATCTGAAAAAGGGCAGCATGAGACAGGTGGCCTCCTCCCTGAGACAGCCCACGCTGACCTCGATCCCGGCCTGGCGGAGGATCGCCTCCCCCCTGCCGGAGACAAGCGGATTGGGATCAGCGACAGCCATGACAACCCGCTCCACACCAGCACTGATGATTGCATCCGCACAGGGCGGGGTCCGCCCGTAGTGGCTGCACGGCTCAAGGGTAACATACAGGGTTGAACCTGCAGCCCCAGTACCCGCCCTTTCAAGACACTCGCGTTCGGCATGATTGCGCCCCGGCACCTGTGTCGCCCCACGGGCAATACATCTCCCGTCCTTGACAAGGACCGCGCCAACGGGAGGATTGGGCCAGGTCCGTCCCAGTGCCCTGCCTGCCTCATGCAGGGCCTGCCGCATCCAGTATTCGTCAGTCATCCGCCCTCCCCGTAACCCGCCTGGGCACGCATATCCCATTGCCCTGACCAGAATATACTGCTTCGCATCCTGTTCAACCCGCGGCATCCTGCCACCCACCCCACGCAAGACAGAGCAATCCACAGCCCGTTTTCAGCGCTGGAAAGTCTTGACACAGGTTATGATTCAGGGTATCAAGGATTGTGCGCTACCGCTTCATTTCCGATTTCAGTCTGCTGTCGTCTGGCCTTGAACACAAATCAGGAGTCAGGCGGGAGGTCTTGCGCCGTTTTGGTTCGAGGCTTGCTGCGTCATCGGACCTGATCCTCTTCCTTCCCGAACATGAGCGCACCCTCCTCGTCACCTCCTTTGTCAACGCCCTCGGCCCGGAGATCGCAGCCCTGCCTGCTCCGGACACGGTCCCCCAGCTTCCTGTCGCTGCCATGCTTTCGGCTCTCATGCTGGATTTCTGGCCCAGTTATGCAACGGCCAATGGTCTCTCGCTGCAGGCAATCCATTCGTCCATCCAGAAAAAACAGCCTGATTTTCTCGTAGCTGGCCTCAACCACCTTGCCCTCAACCTGCGCGGGATCAACCGCCTCCCGGATGAGACAGGCGTTGTGCTTCGGCTGGTCCACGCCACAGTGGCCGCCCTGCGCCCCAGAGACCTTGCAGCACTGTCAGGAAAGGACAAAACACCCGCCACCCTCTTTGCCCAGCTCGATACCCTGCACCCCGAAGACCGCACCGGATTGCCTCCGCTCCTTGAGGGTCTGGTCAGTGAGATTCGCCTGGAGCACCTGAAGCGTCTGGTTTCTGCAGAGGATCGTGAGCACACCCTTGATTTTTCCCTGCTTGAACGTTTTGCGGATTGCGAACACGAACGAAAACGCTTCTTTTCCGCTCCGCCTCCAGGGCGGATACCACCCCTGCCGGAGCATCTCGTCGACAGTCTGCGTCTTCGAAAAAAGAGTCTTCCCCCTGATCCCGGTGCACACAGCGCGGATGCTGAAGAAGCCTATTTCGGCCGGCTTGATGTCCTCCTGGGCGCCGAGCGGGTACTCCTTCTCGCCCAGGGTCCCGGGAAACACTGCTTCACGCATCTTGAGGCACTGCACGCACGGCACGGAAAGGGTGAGGCACAGGGCCTGATTGCTCACGCACTGGCCTGCGAGCGCTGCTCGGCCATACTCTCGGTTGTGCCACTGCATGAAACGAGGTGTGACAAACGGCTTCCCCGCGCTCTCCAGCGCAGGATGCGGGCCCGCCTGCACCAGCACTCCTGAGCGTGAATCTGGCCTGTGCCTGTGCAGCCCAGGCAGCCGAGGAATCACTTTGCCCGGGGATTATATGATTGAAAGGAACTGAATCTCCTGCAGTGCCGGCTGGTCAAGAGGAGCACCAGCATCGCCCCCCCTCCCGAATACCAGGACCGCCCGTACCACGCCCTGTTGCACAACCGGCACATACGCCAGTTGATCAATCTCCTCCTGGCTGACACCCGGGAACCTGCGCTGCATGCTGGCCGTTTTCAGCGCCGATTCACGCACAAAAAGAACCTTGTTGCGCGCAGCAAAGAGCGTGTACAGCTTTTCGCCGGATGAAAGGGTGCAGGCAGTTTCACACTCCGCTGAAAAGCCACTCCGCCGCGTCACCCTGAAGATCCCGTGCCCATCCTCTTCAAGCAGCAGGACATCCCGCACAGCCAGGGAGCGCTGCAGGACAGACACCATCCTTGTCCACCAGGCGTCGATTTCCCCGGTCCCCTGTGCTGAATCCGCATCCTCAACGGTCAGCGCTGATCCTGAGTCGCACCCGTTCCCGGGATCACCCTCCTGCCTGAAGGCAACCTGATCAATGATGGACTGGAGCTCAAGATCATGGTCCCGGGTTTCAAACGTGCGTTCGTCGCTGCTCTCCCCACGACTCCTTGAGAGGACACTTCCCAGGGTCGGCATCTCGTCATCCGCCGGCTGGGTCAGCCCGACAGCAGGTTCCGCTGCCGGGTGATACTCAACCACCTCGTTGAGATACATGGTGTCAGTTGCCCTGATGATCTCCTCGGCAGTGGCCTGCATCTCCTGCATGGCCTCGTCATGACTGTCAATCCGGGCCCGGACAGCCTCAAGCCGGCCATGTTCCCAGTGATTCAGCACACGCAGGACGAGAAGCAGCACAAGCGCCACAATCAATAATCCGTTGAGCACCAGGATTTGTCCCGCTATCCCGGGCAGGCCCTGCCCGCTTCGGGGAGCGATTCCCACAAAGAGCTGGGAAGAAAAACCACTGCGAGCGGGAACCAGCACCGCATCGGCCGCATGCACCGCCTGCATTGACCTGCGGACCCCGGCTGTCATTGCAGCCAGGGCCTCCCTCTTGAGTTGCAGGCCTTCCGAGGCAATGAATACCACCCCGTCAACAGTCAGCACCTTCGCAGCACCGGAATACAAACGACCAGCAAGAAACGCAGGGGCGAGGACTGCACGCAGGACACCGACATCATTTCCGGCCTTGGAAAGACAGCGGACAACCACCTCGGCCCTGCCGTCTTCGAGAAATTCAAAACTGCCCGGTTTTCTGAGAAGCGAGCGCATGCGCTGTCTTTCGTCATCCCGGAGAGGCTTGCCTTCGAGAGCATCACTGGCCGAATCAAGCACAATCCTGTCATCAATCCCGACAAGGCGCAGTGACTCGCAGCCTGCAATGCTGTTTGCAAGGCGCCGCAGGGCCAGCGCACCTTTTTCGAGTGACTCTCCAAGTTCAAACTGCGCCAGGGAGTGAATGATGACATCGTCACCTGCCAGGGCTTCGAGACGGCGAAGAATTTCCTTCCCGTCGTCCTCGACTGCCTTGAGTGAGGTCTGGAGACCCGATGCAAGATCCGCAAACAGCGAATCCTCAAACAGCAGGATTCCACGACTGGCTGTGTAATGGATAAACACAAAACTCGCGCATGCAAAAAGGGTCAGCAGAATATGTCCGAGATACTTTTTCACGTTTATTCCACCCTGATGAATTGCGCCCAGGTTCCCTGGAAAAGAACAATATATCCTGCCTGAACTCCAAGTGCAACCTTCTTCCGCCGTATCCGGGCCAGACCAGCGGCCCAGTCCCCGGCATGCAGCAGCACGGGAGTGGTACCGGCTGCAAGATACATTCCCTCTTCACCTGCCACCGGGCTGCCCCCGCGTGATCCGAGGGCCGAGGCAAAACCAGCCGAAAACTGCCACCATGAAGCACTGGTCCCCATCTGACCCATCACATGGGCAGCAGACTCGACTATCGAGTTGACGGCTTGCCTCTCCGGTGCGGTCAGGCAAAACCTGACGAGCGACGGCGTCGGAACGACAAGGGCCGTCCGCCCGGCTGCCTGATAATTGTATTGCGCTATTATCCCCTTGCCGCTTTCGCTCCCGTACAGGCGCAGCGCAAGCGACTCCATCGTGTCTCCGGCAGCCCTGTTGTAGGCAACATGGTACAGCGAATCACCGGGCGGCAGCCAGGGGCCCTTCGCATCTTCAATCTGTTCACCATTTTTCAGTCTTTCAGTCTGGGCAAGCAACTGCCTGTATTTTTCAAGCAGATCCTCATACTTCTTCCGGTACTCGACATAGAGCCGGTAGTTTTCGGCCGAGTCGCGCAACAATGCAGCGGGGTCCGCCTCGTCAGACTTGCGCAGGATCACCTGAAACTCAATCGTCTTTGCGTTGTCCTGTTCGTCAACCGCCCGGGCCCTGATGGTGTTGAAGCCGGACTCAAGCCTGATACGCCCCTCAAACGTCTTTTTTCCCCTGTCCAGACTCGCCGGGACGGCACCTGGCTCGAGGATGATTTCGCGCAGATCCTTGTCATCCCATTCGCCCCTGACGGTATAAAATTCACCAAACGATTCGCTCGGGAGATCCGAAGCGAAGGCAAGCGTCGGAGCCTCGGTATTGAAATTGACTGTCAGATCTCTCGTGGTCCGGCTGCCGGCCTTGTCCACAGCTATTAGCTGAAATTTATTGGCACCCCGCACAAGCGAGAGCGTGCTCTCGAATTCCCAGCGGCCTTTTTCCTTTTGGACCAGCTTGCCCCTGATCCGGCCGGGCATGATGTACGCCTCGTCCAGACTCTCATCGGCAATGGTTGTGCGCAACAGGAAACGTTCCTCACTGCTGACAAAATTTGCCTTGTCGGCCGCAAGCCCGATGACGGGCGCCGCCTCGTCCAGAAAAACACTGCGCGTGGCAAGAGCGCTCTGTCTCGCAATGTCCGTGACCCGCACCTGAATCCTGTTTTCACCGGGCGAGAGCGTAATGGTCTGCTTCCAGGTGCGCATCTTGCGGTCAACCTCCTGGATCCGGGTAAAACTGCCCCCGTTGTGAGACCATTCAAACTCACGGGGATAGAGTTCGAGATAGCGGCCCCTGATGGTGAATTCCCGTGTGCGCACTGTTTCGGGAGCATCGTCAACCATGATCACGGGCAGCGTCGAGTCAACCACGAGAGGCCAGACGGCCCTGTTTTTGAATCCGGATGAATCAGTGATTTCAAACACAAGATCGTAGGTCATCCCCTCCTTGAGGGAACGTGCATCAAGCCGCGCAGCCTCGACAAGAGGCAGGTTGCGGGCACCACGCAGGGCATCCTGTCCGCTCAAAACCAGCCCTGTCGTGGAATACGGCTGCGTCACATACAACGAGGGCCGCCAGGATGCCCCAAAGGCTGCAACAGGCTGCGTACTCCGCAAACCGGCATGGAGCACAACACTTCCCGGCTTGTCGTACCCGGTCTTTGAATGAATCCAGACCTGGGGAGTCTTTTTGTCCAGCAGCATGCCACCTTCACCGTCTGTTCCAAGAAAAATCCTGTTGCCAAAGAGAGCAAGTGCGCTGACGGAGTTGTCAAGCAACCCGTGGCTGGCCTTGGTCAGGGTCGTCCATTCGGTATTCCCCCCCGAACGATCAAGCCTCGAGACGCCCCCGAAGGTTCCGGCCCAGACCTGGTCCCCGTCGCAGCGTACGGAAAATACCGTCTCGTCTGCCAGTCCATCCCGTACCCTGAACGCCTGAAAACGCATGCTGTCCTTGTCGAAGCGCAGCAGCCCCCCGCCATACGTCCCAAGCCAGACATTCTTCCCGTCACTGTCCACGCAGGTTACCTGTCTGGCCGTCAATCCCTGTGATGCATCATAGGTCGTCCAGAGGTCTGCATACCGGTCGTAGACCGAGAGACCGTCATCCGTCCCGGCCCAGACCTGGTCACCATCCACTGCCAGGGCATGAATGCGGTTGGCCCCCAGGCCATCGATGGGGGTGTATGGGGCACTGCGCCATACCTGCTGGCGCTTGTCAAAACGCATCACCCCCCAGTAGCGTGTCCCGACCCAGACATACTCTTCATCGATCGCAACCGCCGTTGTCTCTTCATCAGCCAGGCCGTCCTTTTTGGAAAAAACCTTCCAGCGCAGACCGGCATTCGCCTCATTCGGACGATAGCGCGCAACCCCCTGGGCCGTTGCAAGCCAGAGGCTGCCCTCGCTCATGTCAACAGCCAGCTTTGCGACAAAATTTGAGGGCAGGGGCGAGTTGCCATCATGAAACACCGACCAGGTATCACGCTGAACATCATACCCGACCAGCCCATTTGCCGTAGCAAACCAGACGGTATCACCAAAAGCCGCAATATCCTTGACATACCCCGAGCGCTGGAAATTGGCGGCACGGGGGAAGTTCCGGATCAGCTCGACAGGAGGAGCCGCCGGGAGAACCGATGCGGTGCACAACACAAGACCCGCCAGGAAAACACCCTGCCTGAATACCGTCCCCGTCGTACCCATCAGTTATTGCCCCAGCTTGAAACGGGCCCTGGCGATATAGCTCAGGGCGGCCGAGTGACCGGGGGATATCGCCAGAATCTGGGCCCAGGCGTTGATTGCCCCCTGATAGTTCCCCTGCTGGTACAGACTCATTCCGGTATACAAAAGCTGCTGGATCTGGGCCTCGTTTCTTTTGGCAAGTGCAGCCCTGGTCTCGGCCACCTTGTTGAGGGCAATCCGCCGAACGGTACGAATTTCGCGGTAATTCCTGTCATAGTTCCAGACCTGGTCAAAAAACGGCAGGGCAGCCTCGAAATTTCCCGCCTGATACTGTCGCATACCCAGTGCCCAGGCATCCGCCAGGGCCCGTGCCATCAAGTCACGGGCCTGCCCCTGAAGCTGTCTGGCATAGCGGATCGTTGTCTCCCGGGCCTGCTGGCTCTGCTTGTACTGCACAATCTGAAGCACGAGTTCGAGGCCAAGCAGGGCGTCATTGTACATCTTGTCCGCAACCTGCTTTTCAGCTTTCTTGATCATCTGGTCCGTCTCTTCGGAGAGCCTGCGCGAAAGGCCGTCAATCCGCTTTTTTGTCAATTCATCTTTCGGATTGTTTTGAACAATCTTCTGGTAGATCACGATCGCATCAGCGGCCTTGCGCTGTTCCTCAAGACCAATGGCCTCAACGAGCAACTTGAAATTGTCATTTGCTTCGTCGAGCCTGTTTTGAATCCGGTCATCACTTTCGTTGTGCAGCCGCGCATTTTCAAGAACCTTGACCGCGTTTGTATAGCTCCCGCTCTCATAGAGGGCCTCACCCTTGCGCAGCTCGGCAAAGGCAAAGGCAGCCACCCTGTCATTGACATCCTTGAGCAGGGCACGGGCCTTCTCATGATACTTGTTGATCTTGAGAGCCTCTTCGAGTGCCTCCCTGGCCTGCAAGAGCCGGCCGGCCCGGGCAGACTCCTCGCCCAGGATGAAATAGCGGTTCTGGTTGTACAGACGGACTTCCTCGGCCGTCCTGATGTATCCGGTCACCATCTGCCTGTCGCTCTCGGTAGCGTCTGCCATCCCCTCGATGCGCTTCCAGGTTTCGATCGCCTTGTCGTATTCGCGCTTTTTGAAGGCCTGGATGCCCTCATTGAAGGTTTCGAGCACCTTGTTGCGGGAGGCTGAGAGCTTGATCCGCTCTTCGCACTTTTTCAGGTACTCCTGTATCTCCCTGTCCCCCGGGGCAAGAGTCAGGGCCTCCCTGAATTTGACCACTGCCCGCTCGTACTCCCTGTTGTTGAAAAAATCTATCCCCTCGCTCCGGCGCTGTCTCATGGTCAGCCAGGACTGCTGCTGCGAGCGCTTTTTGACGGATTCATCCAGGAAATCCCTGGCCTGACGGTCATCAGGCCTGATGACAAGGTAGCGCTCAAAGCGGTCAATAGCCTCACTCAGCCGCTCAGCCTGTCCGCTTTTGAGGGCATCAAATCCCTGGTCAAAAAGGGACTTTGCCAATGACTCAAAGCGGGCACTGGTTTTCGCAAAACCCTTTTTCGCCTCTTCGTTGGCCGGATCAAGTTCGCTGGCTGCCCGGTAGTACTTGAGCGCTTCAAGCAGGTCCTTGTCGCTGCCCCTCCTGACCCAGGTCTCTGCCAGTTGCAGGTTGTAGAGCGCCCGCTCCCGCATCTCCCTGGCGGTATCATCCAGATATTTTTTTGAGGGAGCATGGTCGGGATCGATGGCAACTGCCTCACGCCACTTCTTGATGGCTTCGACATACTTGCCGTCCTTGTAGGCCTGAACACCTTCGTCAAATGGTTTCTTGACCAGCAGCTCCAGTGCCGCCCGGGTCTTCTCAAGCTCCTTTTCGGCCTCGCTGTTTTGCGGCCAGTAGTTGAGGGCCTTTTCGAGTGAGGCAATCGCCTCACGGATTTTGTTGTTTTTGATCTGGTCCCGGGCGATGGTCAGGAATTCACCCGAGCGGCTCATGCTCTGTCCGCTGATTTTGAGATCCTGGTACCGTTTTGTCGCCAGATCGAGATAGTAGCGCGTTGTCGCGTTGTCCTCGTACTCAAGCGAAACCTTGAGGCTGTCGATCGCATCCACGTAGATCTTGCGCTTGAAAAGCTCCATGCCCCGCCTGCGATAGAGATCGGCCGTATTCATCCGCCGTTCTTCGCCGGTTTTGCGCTCCCAGTTGTCCTTTTCGATGCGCTTGATGCGCTCCAGAAGATCCCTGGCCTCCCGATGCTCGGGCCGCAGCACAAGCAGGGACTCCATCTTTTTGCGGGCCTCAGCCAGATCGTTGCGCACAAAGGCGGCCACACCATCGCGCCAGTTCCGATCGACCAGCTCGTCCACACTGCGGTCAATCTTTTCGACAAGGTCACGGGCCTTCCATTCGAGTGGATCAATATCCAGGGCGGCAGTGGCCGCCTTGCGGGCCTCGGCCCACGAACCGTTTTTGACGAGGTTTTCGGCCTTTTCTACATAGTTTTTGATCCGCTCACGGTCATCATCCGTCTTCCATGCCTCACCCCGGATCCGGGTTTCGGCTATCCTGTCCATGCTGCGCGCACTCTCGTGCAGGGGGTTTTCCTTCAATACCTCCTGAAAGCGCTTGCGCGCCTCGGCGTAATCACCTTTGGTAAAGCTCTCGATCCCCTTGGAAAGGGCCTGCATCTGCTGCTCAATCGAGCGGTATTCCTGCTTGTCCTTGCCGACCCGGTAATGCACGGCAAAGCGGGCTGAAGGTTCGCTTGCCGCGTCAAGCATCACACTTGAATGAAACGAAAAATCGCTGACATCGACCCCCAGCCCAAAGTCAAACCGGCCACTGTCCAGTCCGGTATAGACCGTCCAGCCCGGGACGATCATATACCCCAGGCCAATGCGATAGTCAAGCTCGCCCAGCCCGGGATACCAGTCAATATCGGTGCTCGCAACCAGTTTGCTGTCCAGAAGCCGCAGCGCTGCACCAGTCACAATCCGTGTCTCGACAGGTTCGTCTGCGTCGCCCAGCCCGAAGTCCACCGATGGAATGATGTTTTCAATTCGTATACCGAAACTCACCAGGCTGGAGAGCGGGAGGATCATCCCCAGATCGGCATTGAAGAATGACTTTGAGCGAGATCGTTCACCCGAACTCGAATTCCAGGTAAAATCCCGCCAGGCCATCTTGAGAGTGGCCCCGATCTTGAGTGTCAGCGGAAGGTCAAGGGAGGCCGAGACGAGAAACATATACTGGTTTTCGTTGAAACTGTTGAATTCACTGATCGAATCCCAGCTTTCCTGGGCACCCGAAAGAAGAAATTTTGTCCCGACACCCATGGTCAGGATCTCGCCGAAGCGATGGGCATATCCGGCAAATCCCATATTCCAGAAGAATCCGCCCATCCCGTTCCATGAGAGTGTCAGTTCGTCACCATCAACAGCATAGAGCCCCGCCGGATTGTACACGATGGCAGTCGCATCGTCGGCCAGCGCGGTATAGGCCCCACCCAGTGCAAGGGCCCTGCCACCGACACCCATGTCGATGATCGGGACGGTATCTCCTCCCGGCCGTGACTGCAGAATCAGGGGATACAGCATGAAGAGGACAGGCAGGAGGAATCGCCACTGACGTCTCATCTCGCCCTCCTCAGCAGGCGAACGGGAAAGACCTGGCTGGTCTCGAGTCCCCTGATCCGCGAGCAGACCCGGACAAGATATGTTGCGGCCGGCATGAGCATTCCCTCGTCATCGCGACCGTCCCAGAGCCAGAGTTCGGCACCTCCTTCCTGAGGAGCCGGAACCAGGGCACGCACAAATGTGCCGTCACTGCCATAAATTTCGATTCGGACTCCCTGATGGTCCGAGGGGACATTGATCGAGAGCTGGCCAGGGCCATCAGCCATCCAGGGGTCAGGCACGGCCCAGGCACGTGTCTCATTGGCCAGGGAAAACCCTGCCTGGGCGAGAACAGCACACATCAGTATCCCGAAAATATATGGTTTCATCATCAGCGATCCCTGACGAGCCCGATCCTGAACCGCTCGTTTTCCTCTCCACGGGAGACATCCTGGTACCTTCGGATCACGGTCACGATGTAAACTCCGCTTTTTACCAGACGGCCCGCCTGGTTTCTGGCATCCCAGCTGACGGTATATTCCGTTGACGCAAAATTCCCCCGGGAAAACGAGGTCACCTTGCGACCACTCAAATCATGGATATGGATTTCAGCAGCAAAGACCGCCAGATCTGAAGGCGCCTTGACAGTGATGCTGATCGATGTTGTACTGCCGTCATACAGCAGGGGATTGGGACTGGCTGTTCCGATGGCGGCTGCCAGGACTCCGTGCGCCGGTATGCCGATGGCAAGAGCAATCGTCAGGAGCATCTGCTTTGAATTCATGTGTTCCTCCTGTCTGAATATATCCCCATCCGCGCCAATCAATCGTCAAGCGGGGCAGGTTCTGCCGGATCAAAATCGGGCATATCCTGAACGCCCTGGTCAGGGACCAGTTCAACAGGTCCGTCAATGATGACAAACTCCCCTTCCTGGACAGGACAGGCAAGATCAAGCTGGATCTGCTCGAGCCGTCGCGGGTCAGGCTCCCTGCTGGGGACAAAATCCGGCAGGGTCTCCTCGCTCTGCCTGGTC
>JAKPMW010000265.1 GCA_029548715.1 Spirochaetota bacterium
GGAAGAGCACACGTCTGATCATCCAGAACCAGAAGGTCACCCCCTCAACCGTCACAATCTCGGTCGGGAACACCTTTGACCTGTGCGCAGGAATCACGACACGAGGACCACTCTGGCTTCGCCGCAGGGGGCTTGAAGGGATCGCCAAGGCATTCAGGAATCCGCTGAGGTTTGGCCGGTTTTTTTGGATGATTGTGCTTGTTTTTATGGTCTTCTGGCATAAAATCTTCAAAAAGCAGCGGAGGAAATAGCCATTGCGCGAACTGACACGCATCCTGATTTGCGACAGTGATCATGCATCAGGATCAGCGCTGTCACTTGAGCTTGAAACCCATGGCTATCGCCCCATCGTCACCTCCAATCCCAAAGCGGTGCCCGTCCTGGCCCGCGAACATCAGCCCCGCGTTATCATCATGGCCGTGGAGGATCCTGTTCCTCTCTGCCACGAGCTGAAAATGAATCCCTTGCTCTACGCAATTCCCCTGTTCGTCATGGTTCCACGGGGCAACGCAGGCGAAGAGCTCGGATTTCTTGCAAACGAGGTCCTCCCCTCACCACCTGATTCGCGTCTCCTGCTGGCTGCCCTCGAGCGCTATGTACAGCCGGACAGGTCAGGCAAAACCAGTCTGCCGAAAACCGAAACACGGGAGAGGTGGATAGAGGTACGCAACCACTCGGCCTACCTGTTTGAATACAAGGGAAGCATTTCTGATGAGCGCATGACCAGCCTGCAAAGACGCATCAGCGAGCTGCTTTCAGTAGGACGCAACAGCTTCACCATAAATCTGACCGGGGCCGAGCATCTGGACAACCTGTCCCCGGCCAGTTTTGTCTCGCTTTGGCAGATGACCGGACGGTCGGGTGGTGTCATCCGCTTTGTCCTGCCCGTATCAACCCTTGCATCATCGCTCGCGGGACTGGGCATTCCGGTTGATGAATACCTGCCACAAGGCCTCAGTGGCACTGTATCCCGCCATGCAACGGCACGCCCCGGAGAAGACAGCCAGTGAGATGTGCTGGAACTATTTTTTTCTGACGGCATTCCAGGCCATCATGAGATGGCGATTGTGAACCAGATATATCCTGCTGATGGTCGAGATATACATGTCGTTGTGACCATCAAACGCCATCCCCACAATGTCCTGCCCGCTGACAATCCGCTGCCGTTCACGTGAATGAAGGTGGTACATGTCGATCCCGCCGCTTCCACGCTCAGTGACAGCAACATAGAGGGCATTTGTCGCATCAAAACCGATCCCGTGAAACTCCATCATTGCCCGGGCAAACTCTCTGACATGCCCGTCTTTTCCGATGGTCCAGATCACATTTTCACCGATTCTCTGGGTGCTGCTGGCAAAAAGCTGTCCGTCCCGCGAGACAGCAAGATGCAGGGATACATCACTTGGCGGCAACTCGGCAAGAAGCCGGCTGCTTCCATCCGCCTGGACAAGAAACACCTTTCCGCCTGTCTCGGCAAGATAGATATCATCTCCACAGGCAGCCAGGGCACAGGGGATCTCAAAACCCTCCCTGACAATCCTGAATGCCCCTTCAGGCTCGAGCAGGCATACATAGCCGTCCGAGCGGCTGACCGCCCAGACCTGACCCTGGCCATCAACCGTAACCGCACCGATATTGTGCAACCCTGCCGAAAAAGGCTGCTTCCCATGATGCGAGTTGATCAGGAAAACGGAGACGGGTGCCAGCTGGCCGGGCATTCCACAAAAAGTTGCCAGGACCTCGTTGGTTTTTGTCACTGCAGGACTGGTCACACAATGCAATGCATTGGCAACACAGCGCGGGACAATGAAACGGTATTCAGGACTCTCGACGCCATGCTGGATAATGCTTACTTCATTTGTCCATGTGTTTTCTGGAATATGCGTGACAAGCTTTTGCGGGGATGCCCCCTCAATCATCGCAACAGAACCGCAAAAATGCAGGGATTCATCATCCAGCGCCAGCGGATCAAGTCCGTCGCAGAAGAGAGTAACCTCTCCTCCCGGGAGCCCAACCGGAGGCGTAATGGTACGGATGACAACCGGTTTTTCTGTGCTCTCACCGGACATGGAAACACTCCTTCAAACTCACAGGATCCGCCTGTGGGTGTAGCTCCGGGCATGCGCACCGGTATAGTCGGCGACACACTGCCCGCTGCCCCGAAGAATGTATTTGTAGATAACAAGCCCTTCAAGGCCGACCGGGCCACGGGCATGCGTCTTGTTGGTACTGATCCCTATCTCGGCACCCTTCCCGTACCGGTATCCGTCAGCAAACCGTGTTGACGCGTTGACCATGACCGATGATGAATCAACCCGGCGGACAAATCGCCGGGCTGCCTCGTCTGACCCGGTCACAATGGCATCCGAATGCCCTGATCCATGTGCATTGATAAATGCTGTGGCTTCATCAAGCGATTCGACCACCCTGACCGAAAGAATCAGGTCGTTGTATTCGGTATCCCAGTCAGCTTCGTCTGCCGGCAGGGCATCCGGCAGGAGGGCACACACCGTGCTGTCGCCACGAATCTCGACGCTGGCTCCCCGAAGATCCTCAAGGATCCGGGGAAGAACAGTCCCTGCCACCTGCCGATGAACGAGAAGATTTTCGATGGCGTTACAGACCGCCGGATACTGCGCCTTGGCATCATGAACAAGCCGAACCGCCATCTGAAGATCGGCGTCCTTGTCAACATACATTGTACAAATACCGTCAGCATGGCCCAGGACAGGAATGCGGGTGCTATCCATAATGGAACGCACAAGTGCATTGGATCCCCGCGGGATAATGAGGTCAATATAGTCATCCAGTTTGAGAAGGGCTTTGACATCATCCCGCGATTCGACCATTCCTGCAAACCCGTCAGGCAAGCCGGCAGCGATCCCGGCCTGCTCAAGAATCTGAAACAGGACGCGATTGGAGTGCAGGGCCTCGCTTCCGCCCTTGAAGATGACGGCATTTGAGGACTTGACCGAAAGACCGATGACCTGCGGAACCACGTCGGGACGCGATTCGAAAACAATTGCAATAACACCCAGCGGACAGGAAACCTTGTCCAGGATCAAGCCCTGATCAAGCTCTATCTCTTCCTGTAACACGCCAACAGGGTCCGGCAGTCCGGTAACGCTCTCCAGCCCGATCGCCATCTGCTCAATCTTGTCCCCGTCAAGAGCCAGTCGCTTGTAGAGACTTTGACCGAGTCCCTGTTTCCGGGCAGTCTCGCAGTCCAGTTCATTTTCGCGAAGGATGGTCCCGGCCTGTTCGCGGATGGCCCGGGCCATGGCCCGCAGGGCAGCAACACGCACCTCGTGCCCTGTGTCCTGCAGGACAAGAGAAGCCTCCCGGGCTCGTGTCGCCAGGGCAACAAGTTCGGCAGAGACGGATGTTGCATTCACTGTATCCATACAAGACAATTTACTGCCAATCCAGAGCAAAGCAACGCCATTTCGACTGCCAGCCCCCGGCTCTGCAGTCAAGATGAATGGTGAAGCAACGCTAAAAATCGGCTATTATCGAAGGTATGGCACTTCTCAGACTCCTTGGAACCGGGACATCGGATGGCATCCCTATGCTGGGCTGCAGATGTCCCGTCTGCACTTCAGCGGATACACGGAACAGGCGCTTGCGTACAAGCGCGCTTGTGCAAACACAGGATGAAACCCTGCTGATTGACTGCGGCCCTGACTTCCGGCAACAGGCACTCCTCTACGGAATTGAGCGGCTTTCGGCAATTGTACTCACCCACCATCATGCAGACCACATAGGGGGCATCCCCGAACTGCGCCCCCTGTCAAAAACAGGACCTGTCAGCCTGTATGCGTCCCCCCATACCAATGCCGTCGTTCACTCCAGCTTCAGCTATATCTTTTCAGGAAAACCGACGGGAGGCGGACTCCCGAAACTGAATCCCGTCAACATTTCAAGTCCGACTGCTGTTGCAGGACTGACGCTCTGGCCACTCCCGGTAATGCATGGCGAGGACCTGATCCATGGCTACCGGATCGGCGACATGGCGTATATCACCGATGCATCCTACATTCCTGAAGAGACACTCAGCCTGCTCAGGGGTATCAAATACCTGGTCATCAATGCCCTGAGAGAAAAACCCCATGCCACCCATTTTTCAATCCAGGAGGCCTGCGCGGCAGCAGCGCGGACCACGGCCAGCCAGACATGGCTGACGCATCTCTGCCACATGGTCGACCATGCACAGACCGAAGCCTCGCTCCCTGCCGGAATCTCTCTGGCCGTGGATGGGCTTGAAATCGAATTTGACGAGACAGCCTTTCCCGCTATTCGCGGCCAAAGCGGTTGAGCTTGTTGTGCAGGGTCTTGCGCGTTATGCCAAGGATTTTTGCCGCACGGCTGATATTGTTGTTTTCTTCACCCAGGACCTTCATGATGTATTCCTGCTCGACCTCATCAAGGGTCATGCTCGAGGGAAACTGCCTGATACCCGATCCAGGCATCACGCGAAATTCAGGAGGCAGATCGTCCGGCTCGATCATGTCGCTGTCCTTGATCACAACAAGCCGGTTGATCATGTTTTCGAGCTCACGGACATTGCCCGGCCAGGCATACTGGCAGAGCTGAAGCATGGCCCGTTCGGACACGCCTATCTTCTTGTTCATCTGGCGATTAAAGCGCCCCAGAAAGTATCTGACAAGCTCGGGGATATCCCCCTCCCGTTCACGCAGGGCGGGCAGGCGGATAGGCACCACATTGATCCGGTAGTACAGGTCCTCGCGAAACTTGTTTTCCTTCATGGCGAGTTCGAGATCGGCGTTGGTGGCGCAGATGATTCGGACATCGACCTGAATGCGCCGTGTCCCCCCGATCCGTGAGAACTCGCGCTCTTGCAGAACCCGCAAGAGTTTGGCCTGCACATCAAGGCGCAGGTTGCCTATCTCGTCGAGAAAGAGAGTCCCCCCGTCGGCAAGTTCGAATTTTCCCGGGACGGAAGCCGTGGCCCCGGTAAAGGCCCCTTTTTCGTGTCCAAAAAATTCATTCTCGATCAGGGTGTCCGGTATAGCCGCACAATCCAGCGCGATAAAGGGACCGTTTTTTCGGGTGCTGTTGTTGTGGACAGCCCTGGCAAAGACCTCCTTGCCCGTCCCGCTCTCCCCGGTTATCAACAGGGTCACATCATTGTCAAGCACCCGGTTGACCAGGGCAAACACACGCTTCATTGCCAGACTGCCGGCAATGATGCCATCAAGTCCGGCGTGGCCAACCTCTTCCCTGAGATGGCGCACCTCGTTTTCGAGCCGTTTTTTGTCGACCGCATTTCGAACAGTGAGCAGGAGTCGCTCGTTGTCAAAAGGCTTGACAATATAATCATAGGCCCCAAGCCGCATGCTCTGAACAGCGCTTTCGATATCATTGTTTGCTGTTATCACAATGCAGATTGAACTCGAGTGCGCTTCGCGGAGTCGCTGCAAGACCTCGATCCCGGTCATGCGGGGCATGCGCAGGTCAAGCAGGATGACAGCATACTCGTTTGCCTCGATGTGTACCCATGCATCCTGCCCATCCTCGGCGCAGTCAACCTGATATTCTTCGCTGAGAATCTCGCGCAACAGCTCGCGGACCCAGGGCTCATCGTCTGCGACCAGGATCCGAATCACGCCGAACCGCCTTCGATCATCGGAAGAAAGACCCGGATGTTGGTCCCTTTGTTCTCTGTCGAATCGACCTCAATCACCCCGCCGTGTTCCTCAACGATCCTGAAGGAAATGGCAAGGCCCAAGCCGGTCCCGCTCTCCTTGGTAGTATAAAAAGGATTGAAAATCCTGTGCAGATCGTTTTCGGGTATGCCCTTTCCCGTATCCTGAAACTCAAGTCTGGCAACACGGACACGCTTGCCCGGAGGCAGGATAGCCAGGTCCTCGCGGACACGGATGCTGATTTTGCCTCCTTCAGGCATAGCCTGAAGGGAGTTGATCAGGATGTTGAGAAAAACCTGTGTCAGCCTGGCCGGATTGCAACGGACAAGGAGGAGTCTGTCACCATCATCTATCTCGGGCAGAACGCCTGACTTTTCAAGCTGGTAGCGAAGCAGGAGCATGGTGTCATCGATGATCTTGCGAATCGCTACCCTTTGAAACTCGCCTACTCCCGGACGGGCAAAGACCAGCAGCCGCTCGACAAGATCGTTCAGGCGCGTTATTTCGTTGGCAATCACCAGGGAAAACTTTTCAAGAAAAGCCGTATCGGACAATCTGCGCGGCAAGAGCTGGGCAAACCCCTTCATTGCGGTCAGGGGATTACGCAGCTCGTGTGCAAGACCAGCCGAAAGCTCGCCCAGGGCAGCCAGTTGCTCGGTGCGGGCCATGCGCCGCTCAAGCATGCGTCGTTCGGTCATGTCATCGATTGTGACCACGACACCCATGGGTCTGGAATGCTCGTCAAGCAGGGGTGAAAGCAGCACCCCGAGAACCCGGACGCCATCTGCGGAATCGTATTCCATTTCGCTGGTCTTGGGTGGAAACCGGCCGGCCTCGATTATCTGGCCAAGGTTGGCAGGACTGAAAAACTGGACATCGAACATCGTTCCAAGATGCCGGCCAACCTGATCGCCATCCTTCCCGCTGAGTTCGAGCGCGCGCCGGTTGGCTGTGAGGATGTTCCCCGAAAGATCAATCGAAACCACACCGCTCTGGATACTTTCAAGCACATTCTCGTTGAAGTTTTTAATCTCGATAATCTTCCTGTAGAGCATGTAGTTTTCGACAGAATTGGCTACCTGATCACGCATGACCTCAAAAAGCTCGGCATCCTCATCATTGAAAAAGGTCCGCCCGGAATCATCCGCGGCCATGCTCTTGTTTGCGAAGAGCAAGACACCCACCGCCCTTGACTGGACAAAAAGAGAACCGGCCATCAGCGATTCCACCTTGCCCCCGGCAGCATTCCCCGTGCCATACTGTGCAATATGAACAATCTCGCGGCTTGCAAGCACCGTTGACAGAAGATTTCGTCCCTGATCGTCCTGCATTTTCGAGAGATCCTGCAGGGAGATACCCCAGTTGATTTCGAGCTCAGGAACCGTTGTCCCTTCCTTGAAAAGGACAAAGATCCCCACTTCAGCCGAGAGAGCACTGGCCGTGATGTTCATGAAAACAGAAAGCACGGGACGCAGGTCCAGGGTTCCGGAAAATACTTTTTTATAATTATTCAGGAGAGAAAACTTCTTTCTGGTCCTGAAGAGATCCCGGCGAAGCTGCACGCTGCCCATATAATTGGCGATCAGGTTGGCAATGGCATCAAGAAGGGGCTTTTCGGGCCGGGACTCCTCAGCCGGAAAGAGAAACACAAGCACACTGTGGAGGTGATCCCTTGTGTTCAGCGGATAGCCGTAGCAAACCTTGCCGAGCGCAATCCCGGAGAGCTCGGGTTCGACAAGCGAGTCATCAAGCCCGGGACTGAAAAACATCTGCCCGTCTTCCGCAATCCGGCCGGCAAGTCCCTTCCCCATCGGAAGGATATACTGTCCTACCGCAATCCCCCTGAGACTCTCGACAAAATCAAGCCTGAGATTGGAATACCCGCGATCCTGGACCAGTCCGTACACCAGGATGGCATCGCCCCCCAGATTTTTGAGAAGCATCTCGAAAACATCAGGGATGACGGACCGATGATCCCGCTCCGACAGGAGAAACGCGGACACGAGCGAAACAAGTTCGTATCCCGAAGCATCTCCCGATCGCATGAAGCGCCCCCTGTCAGGGAAAAATCTGCTTTCCCTCACCCCATATTTTTTCGAGTCCAAAATACTCACGCAACTCAGCAAGGAAGAGATGAATCACAAATCCGTTATAGTCAAGAAGCGCCCATCCGTGCTGCACACTGTTGACCGCGTTCCTTGCATAAATGCCTCGTGCAGAAAGCATGTCCACAATATGACTGCGCAAACTGTCAATCTGCAGCTGAACCTCGACATCGGCAATGATGAAGCAATCAGCCATGGAAGTCAACGACGAAATGTCGATGCCAAGCACATTATTGGCCTTCTTTTCGACAAGGAGCTCCGCTACCTCGCGTGCTGTCCTGAAAACATACTCCTGTGTATCAACGTCCTGCATGTGTCGTATATCCCCGATTATTTTCCTGTCGCAGACCCGATGCCTCAAGCATCCAGTCAAACACATCGTCCAGTTGGCCCCACGGCTGAACACCGAGAGGTATTTCTCCCCGCGCAATCCGGTCTGCCAGACCAGCCACCGCGGCAGCTACAGGCCTGGTCTCCCCTCTGTTGAGTGCCGCACACCTGCTGCAGTACACACCATGCAGCGATACCCTTTCGGGTGACGGCGCCCGGCAGAGGGAGCAGCAGGTCCAGTCCGGCATCCGCCCCAGGTGCAGCAATACGGCTCCCCTGACCATGGGAAGAATACCGGAAAGATCGTCCTGCGCCTGGTCAGCGTGGTCGAGCAACGTTACCGAGCGCCTGTACAGTTCGGCATCCCCCCCGGCACAGCGGCAAACATACTGCAGGAGTCCGAGAAAATCAAACAGGATGCCCATCCCATCAAGGGTTTGCTTGAGCCCCTGATGCGAATTGAGAATGGCACCATCGCTAAGTGTTGCCAGCGCATCCTGGCTGGTCCCGTACCGCAGCTCTGCACGAATAACGGTCCCCGGCTCGAGAGAGGCACCAAAGCGGGATGCCGGTTTTCTGGCACCATGGGCAACCGCATTGATCATCCTCCCATCCGCGAGAAACAGGGCAGTCAGCTTGTTTGATTCGCCCTGGGGCGTTCCCTTTATGACGAGCGCCTGGATGCGCTCATTTCTTCGGATGGACATCTGCCCTGACTTCCCGTTGTTCCTGTACCTTGCCAGAAACCACAAGCTGAATCCGGATGATCCTGTTGTCACGAAGTGAATGAACCCGAAGCCGGTGCCCCCGGCAGGTAACCGACTCCCTCCTCCGCGGAACAGCACCAAACAGCTCGAGAAAGAGTCCGCCCAGGGTATCGGCCATGTCCTCAGGCAGATCAGCCCCTGTCTCAGTGTTGACATCATGAACAGACATGCGGGCGTCAATGCTCCAGGTATTCCGGCTTGAGCGCATAAACGGGGTTTCTTCGTTGTCGTACTCATCCAGAATATCGCCCACAAAAAGTTCGAGCACGTCCTCAAGGGAAACCAGGCCCGAAACCCCGCCGTATTCGTCAACCACGATGGCAATGTGCATGCGCTGCTGGCGGAACTCTTCAAGGAGATCGAAGATACGCTTGGTCTCGGGCACAAAAATGGCCTGTCGCCCCATCTTGACGAGAGACTTGTCCTTGAGAGAGCGGGTATCCCGGCCAATAAAGTCCTTGGCATAAATAATGCCCAGCACGGTATCCTGATCTTCCCCTATCAGGGGCAGGCGGGAATGCCCGTACTTTTTGACCTTGTCGATGACACCGGCGGGCCCCTCCTTGACTCCGACCGTGATCATGTCGATCCTGGGCACCATGATTTCACGTACGATGGTATCATGAACATCCAGGACATTCAGCAGGAGGGTTCGCTCGCTCTCAACAAGCCCAAAACGCTTTTCGCGCAGCATCTGCCTGAGCTGTTCGCGATTGGCTGCCAGTTGAGCCCTGTCAGTTCTGCTTTTCCGGCGTGACAATCCCAGCACTCTGGTCCTCCATCAGCTTGAATATCCTTTTTTCTTCACGGCGCATCCTGGCTGCATCCGTCTTTCCCCGTTCGTGATCGTACCCCAGAAGGTGGAGGACCCCGTGAATCAAAAGCCGGAGAATCTCGTGCTCATACGACACGCCTTCACGTTCGGCCTGGCTGGCCGCAATATCAGTTGAAATGACAATATCGCCAAGGGGACCGCTGATACACGAGGGATCCGGATTGTCGTCCTGGGGAAACGAGAGAACGTCAGTCGGCCTGTCCTTCCCTCTCCATTCACTGTTAAGACCCTGGATGGTCCTGAGGCTGCAGAAATACAATGACAACTCAGCATCCTGCACACCAACGGCATGCAAAATTCTGCCGGCCATTTTTTTTGCCTGCCGTCTGTCGACAGGGTGGATCCCCCTGTCGGACCGGATGGCGACTGTATTGCTCATCTCTCCTCCGTCTTTCGTGCTTCCGCTCCGGCCTGGTCCCGGCCATATGCCTCAATGATCTCCTGAACCAGCCTGTGTCGCACAACATCCGCTGTTGTAAAATCGACAAAGGCAATCCCCCTGATGCCTTCGAGAATCCTGCGCGCATGAACAAGTCCGCTGGTAATCCGCGGGGGAAGATCGGTCTGGGTCGCATCTCCGGTAATGATGACCTTTGAATCATGACCCAGCCGGGTCAGGAACATTTTCATCTGGGCCACCGTGGTATTCTGCGCCTCGTCGAGAATAATGACCGAATTGCCAAGGGTCCGTCCCCGCATGTATGCCAGCGGAGCTACCTCGATAAAGCCCTTTTCAAAGAAAAGCGCGTATTCATCCCTGCCGAGCATGTCAAGCATGGCATCATGCAGGGGGCGCAGATAGGGATTGATCTTTTCGGTCAGGTCGCCCGGCAGGAATCCGAGATTTTCGCCTGCCTCGACAACCGGCCGGACAAGAATGATTCGGGCAACTTCTCCCGCAAGCAGACTCGAGACCGCCCAGGCCATGGCGAGATAGGTTTTTCCGGTCCCGGCCGGCCCAATCCCGAAGACAACATCATGGGAACGGATGGCGGCAAGGTAGGCGAGCTGGCCCCGCCCACGGGCCCTGACCAGCTTGCCCTGACGGGACACCCTGACTGTTTCTTCGACAAGCGCGGCCAGCTCAAACTCCGGCTGCTGCCTGAGAAGGCGCAGGTAATACTTGAGTTCGCCGTCCGCCATGATGGTTCCCGGCCTGAGGATAAACCGCAAAAGCTTGTCAGCCAGACCCAGCTCTTCTCCGCTTCCACAGACACGCACAACCCCGTCTTCCATGCGAATCACAACGGACAACTGATCCTCGATGATTCGCTGCTGCCGTTCCTGCAAGGCGCCCGGGTCGTGTCCCCCAAACGGGATCTCGATGCTCGCTCGTTCTGTAACTGTCGTCTTGATTGTCCTGCTCCCAGTCATGTGCAAACCGGCCTGCCCCGTCATTGCGGCAGTGATTCGAGAAAATCTATCCTGTATACCGTCTGCGGATGCGGTCTTGTCCGGTTGGAGGCAAAAACCCGGCTTCCCGAATTTTCCCAATACCCGTCATTGCTTCCGCCAACCCAGTAATCGGCAAAATATGAATACACCCGCGTCACCCCTGACGCCGTAGTCACATCAATACTATCCAGCATTTTCATGCGTTTGTCCATATGGAGTTCAGCACCACTTCTGGGGATGATCCTGTATACTGCGGGCAGGAAATAATAGAGCTGCTTGCCCCTCGATGATCTGGCCTGGGGATCCCAGCGCCGTACCCGGATGCTCGCCGTCTCGGCAAGGGTCAGCCTGCGGTAGTACCGCCTTCCATCCAGGGTATGGTCAACCACAAACTCGCCGAAGGGAAAATCGGCACTCCCTGTGAGACTGCCGCCATTGACAAACCAGACGCGAACCTTCCAGCGGTATACCGGTCTGGCAGCCTGCGGATTGGTAACAACAACCGTCCGGTTTGTCACCTCATCCGTCCCGGCACCGGCAGGAAGCACAGGCAAGCGTGGAGAGACCGGATCACGGAGAGCGTATGCATTGAGTGCAGCCGCCAGCAAAGCCGGAAAACAGAGCACAAGAGCGCTTCCTCTCACCGGGGGCCTCCAGCATCGTGATACCGCCGGATCACAGCCCACGCCTCACGGACACGTCCCAGCCGGACTGCATCACCGGAACCGGTATCGGGATGCAGCGCAACAACCAACCGCCTGTAGCGGGACCTGACAAGAGGCCAGGCTGCATCGCAGGCCAGTCCGAGTTCATCATACGCACGGGCAAGCCGCACAGGCTCTCCCATCCCGTGATACCGTGCCAGAACGGCTTCCCTGTCTTCACAAAAATGCCTCACGTCAAGGTAATATCCGGCAAGGGGTGCCGAGCAGATCTCCGGACCTGTATGTTCATGCCGCGCACAGCGGTTGCTATCCCCGACGGTTGCCCTCCGGCAAAAAGCACCAGCCTCTCCGTCGTAGTGACCGCACTCCCCTTCCGGCGGGTATGCGGCCAGGCGGACACGCATGCAGTCAAGGTGCAGGTACAATCCCCTTTGGTGCATCTCCCGTTGCCGGTGCGAGAGCCGGTGAAAAAGTGCAAAATGCCGGGCATAGAGTCGCCTGCCAGCAGGGGACTCAGGCCAGCCAAGACGGATCAGCTCGGCCTCCCAGAGCGGCCGGTCGGCGGTACAGAGCCGGGAAATGACATCCTCTTCCCTGAAGGAAGCCAGTTCCTCTTCAAGCTCGCTTTCCAAAACCTGCCGCATATCTCGCCCCCGGGTGATCTGCTTGACCTGCATCGCCTGCCGGCTGTAGTTTAAGTATACCCCGTGACACAACGCACGGGAAAAACATCGCTCCGGCAGGACAGTTCATGACAGATTTTCTCAACGTGCTTACAGAGCGCGGGTTTATCGCCCAGATCTCCGACGAACCCGGTATCAAAAACTACCTTTCCACCAGACAGACAGCCTACTGCGGCTTTGATCCGACTGCCGACAGCCTGCATGTCGGACACCTTGTCCCCATCATGGCCCTCTCCT
>JAKPMW010000268.1 GCA_029548715.1 Spirochaetota bacterium
TACCAGCTCATCCATCAGGGGACCAAGCTGATTCCCTGTGACTTCCTTGCACCCGCTGTCAGCCTCAACCCGCTCGGCGAACACCACAAGCTCCTCCTCTCCAACTTTTTTGCCCAGACCGAGGCCCTGATGAACGGCAAGACCCGGACGGAAGTTGAGGCCGAGCTGGCCGCCTCCGGGATGGATGCCGCTGCGCTTGCCAGGCTGGCCCCCTTCAAGGTCTTTGCCGGCAACAAGCCGACCAATTCGATCCTCTTTGCAAAAATGACCCCGCGGGTACTCGGAGCGCTGGTTGCGATGTACGAGCACAAGATCTTTGTCCAGGGTATTCTCTGGAACATCTACAGCTTTGATCAGTGGGGGGTTGAGCTTGGCAAGCAGCTGGCCAAAAAGATCCTGCCCGAGCTTGAGGGTGAAGCGCCGGTCACTTCGCACGATTCGTCAACCAATGGCCTGATCAATGCGTGGAAGAGCATGAAAAATAAATAGTGCTTTTGCACTATCATGGTACTGTACAAATACGGAAATACACATATAATGGACAGTACTACTCAGGGCACCGCCTCCCTTCCCGGTGGGGGCGGTGTCGTCGTCAACAGGGATTCGTATGCGTGTGGCTCTCGTGTTTCCTCCCCTTTGTGATCCGACAGCGCCCTATGTGGCGCTTCCGGTTCTTGCAGCTTCGCTCCGGGCCAGCGGTCATGAGGTCCTGATGGTCGATGCCAACCTCGAGGCATCCAGGGCTGTTCTTTCCTGGACCTTTGCCGAACGGGCCAGAATGAGGATTGACCATCGGATTGCCAAGCTTGAGCGTGATCCGGTCCTTACCCACCGCAACGCTGTCCGTTATGCCGCTCTCTGGCGCGGGCGGGGCGAAGCGCTCGGCCTCTCAACCCGGCTTGAGGCGGTAGCCGAACTCCTTGCCGGCAAGCGCAGCGGGTTTTATACCCACGATCGCTATGCCGAAGCCGTCGGTCTGGCCGAGCGGGCCATGGCCATCCAGAGTGCAGCCTGGGCACCCCTCGCGATGGATTTCAGGCAGTACCGGACCCCGCTGGCCATGATGGACCGGGCCTCCATCGAGCGTGATGCCGAGCCCGCCAGAAACCCGTTTTCAGGATTGTATACCACGATTGCCGAGAGGATCAGGGAGTGGGGTGCCGGGTGCATTGCGCTGACCGTCGCCTTTCCGGGGCAACTCTTGCCCTCGCAGATTCTGGGGATGAAGCTGCGCGAGCTCATGCCCGAAGCGCTTCTTCTGGGCGGCGGGCCGGCCCTGAGCCAGTTTTTCTTCGGCATGCCTACGGATGCCGCCACCGAGGGTTTGGGACCCTTTGATGCGGTTGTGGCGGGGGATGGGGATCTGGCCCTGCCGCGGATTGTGGACGCTTTTTCACGGGGTGACAGGGCCCGTGGTTTTATTATTGAGGAACAGCGGGCCGACCTGACAGATCTGCCCTGTCCTGATTTTGAGGGCCTGCCTCTGGAGGAATACCTTTCGCCAAAGCTGGTATTGCCCTACGATCTGGCGCGGGGGTGTTACTGGGGACGCTGTGCCTTTTGCCACTACGGAACGGTCCCTGCGGGAACAGCACCCTACCGGGTGCGTGATCCGGGGGTTGCGGCAGCGCACCTTGTTGAACTCAAGGCCCGCTATGGGGCTGCCGTGTTATATCTCTCCGAGGACGCCCTGGCACCCGTCCATGCCCGCGATTTTGCCCTTGCACTGCGGGGCAAGGGAGTGCGCTGGTCCACGGATATCCGTCCCGAACATGGATTTACCGCCAGCCTGGCCCGCGAACTGGCCGCCGGGGGGCTGCTTTCGGTCTCGGTCGGGGTTGAGAGCGCCTCACCCCGGACGCTGGCCCGGATGGACAAGGGGATCGATCATGAAGTCATGCGGACGGCCATCCGTCACCTTGCCAGGGCCGGGATTGCCGTCGAAGCGATGGCTTTCGAGGGTTTTCCCGGTGAGTCGGCGCGGGATGCCCTTTTGACCCTGCGCTTTCTTGATGAGGAATACGAACAGTTTTCCCTCTTTATCTTCGGGCAGTTTGGACTGGTGCGCGGGTCGCGCATCTTTGCTTCC
>JAKPMW010000155.1 GCA_029548715.1 Spirochaetota bacterium
GTCCGCCGGACTCCCCTTGAGTACGGGAACAAGCGGAAGCATGCGCTCCATGGCATAGTCCATCTGGATTCTCAGGCTGCGGACGGATGTGGCAAGCTGCAGATCCTCACTGTAACCGGGGTAGTGCAGGATGACCGGAAACTCGTTGAGCCCCGGAACAGCGTCCGCCATATCCACTGAAGCGGTTATTTTTGTTCCGTCAAGAGCATCCAGCTTGCTCTTGATCCCCTTGACAGTAACCGTAATTGTCTCGTCGAGTTTCCCAACCGACATCAGATAGCTGGGTCTGTTTTTGACACGCAACTGGACCGGGACACGCAGCTCGTGGGTCAGCATGCTCCGCACAAAAACAAAGAGAGCCACCGCAATCACAAGCGAAATGGACTTTTGCAGCCAGTTTTTGAGGAAGAGGTCCCTGATGCTCATTTCTTTTTCTTCCTTGGTTTTTCACGCTCACCCAAAACCTTGATGAGGGTCTCGGTCAGTTTTTCCTGACGGATATCAGAGCGGATCTTGCCATCAACCGCAAGGGATATCTCTCCCGTCTCTTCCGAGACAACAAGGATTGCCGCATCGGTCTCTTCGGACAGCCCGATCGCTGCCCTGTGCCGTGTCCCGTATTCCTTGCGGATGTCGCGCCGCTGCGTCAGGGGGAGATAGCACCCGGCAGCGCTGATCCGCTTGTGCTGGATAATCACCGCACCATCATGAAGAGGAGATTCCTTCGAAAACAGAGAAATCAGCAGTTCGAATGAGACTGCGGCATCCAGCGGAGTCCCGGTCTCGACATAGTTTTTGAGACCCACTCCCCGCTCAAAAACGATCAGGGCGCCCATGCGCCGCTGTGCCATGAATTCGACGGACTCGTTAACATCCTTGAGATAGTCACGCCTGTCATCCATGTACATGGTCAAAAGACCGCCCTGCCCGACCTTCATCAGCACCCGGCGCAACTCGGGCTGAAAAAGCACAATCAGGGCAATCGCGGCAACACCCAAAAAACGTTCGAGGAGCCAGCCTAATGTCTCAAGGCCGAGAAAGTTGGCAGCAAGGGTAACCGCCACAATCAGGATAATCCCCTTGAGGGCAGCAATCGCGCGAGTCTCGGCGATGATCAGATAGACCCGGTAGACAAGGTAGTATACAACGAAGATATCGATTACCGGAAGGAGGATCTCCCGGAAAAAATAGATGTCCTTGAGAAATTCCATCGCCGCCGCCGCTCTTCCCTGCTTGTACATGAAATATACTCAGCACGGGCTGTTCCCGGATACGATTACTCTCCCGGATACCTGATTCGCTCGAGATACAATCCGTCAGGAAGTGCCGGAGCGGCACAGGCAGCGTTGTCCCGTGCCGAGAGAACCCGGGCCATCACTGCGGCAGGCTCCTTTTCAGCCCAGGCACTCACAAGCTGCCCCGTAATCATCCGGATCATCCGGCGCAAAAACCCGTCTGCGGTAAAAACCAGATCCAGATACCGGTCCGTCAGTTCGACAATAACCGGTTCAAGTCTTCTCTCCCGCGTCCGGGCTGACTGGTCCACAAGGGTATAACTGGTAAAATCATGCTCTCCCGCAAGGGGCGCGAGAGCCTCGGCCAGGCGCCGGGGATCGGGCCTTCCGGGATACGGCCAGGGAGCAACGATGCCCCGTTCGTGAGGCCAGCGCACCCCAAGGACAAACCGGTAGCGGTATGTGCGTGCGATCGCATCAAAGCAGGCGTGGAATTCAGGCTCTGCCTCAGATGCTTCATATACAAGGATGTCGGGCGGACAGTGCCGGCGAACCGCAGCCACGACCCGATCCGGGGGAATACGGGGATCTTCAATATCAAAATGGGCCACCTGTCCGGTCGCGTGAACTCCACTGTCAGTCCGCCCGGCCCCGGTCAGATGGAGATGCCGGTCATATGCCGCAGAAAGCGCCCGCTCAAGCTCACCCTGGACTGTCCGCTTGCCAGGCTGAATCTGCCATCCTTCGAATTCCCGGCCATCATAGGCCAGCCTGATGCGCATTCGCACCATGATCCTCCCCCGCTGGACAGGCAAGTCGCTGGTGTGCCTCGTCAACCACCTCGTCGATCAGCCTGGCAGCATCTTCAGGCCCACAGCACCCTGCAACAAAATGGACCAGGAATTCGATATTCCCGTCGCCCCCGGCAATGGGAGACCAGGTCAGGCCCGCGAGACCCAGCCCCAGGCCGGCAGCGTCAGCAACAACCCGCGCAATGACACTCCGGTGGGTCCGCGGATCCCGCACAATTCCGCCGGAGCCGACCTCAGCACGTCCCGCCTCAAACTGCGGCTTGACAAGGGCAACCAGCTCGAGAATGGCAAGGGCGTTCACCAGGACCGGAACAATCAGACCCAGCGAAATAAATGAGACATCCATGACTGCCAGATCCGGCAACCGCCCTGGTTCAAGACCCGCCCGGCGCGTAAATGCCTGGACAAGATCGGATCGCTCAAGATAGCGGGCATTTGTCTTTTCCATCACGATAACCCGCGGATCATTGCGCAGGGACCAGTCAAGCTGGTTGGTTCCACAATCAACGGCCCAGACATGACTCGCTCCACGTTCAAGCAGGAGCTGGGTAAACCCCCCGGTCGAGGATCCGACATCAATGGCCGGACGACTGTGCACCACAACCCCGAAGCAGTCCAAAGCCTTTTGCAATTTGTAATAGGCGCGAGAGACAGCATGATCCTTCATCCGGACCCGGATCAACGGATCCTCAGCGGGCCGGATGGTCCGGGATGGCTTGGTGACGAGTTCGGTACCAAGATAGACGCAGCCGGCCATGATCGCCCGTTGAGCCTTTTCACGCGTCGAAAAATGCCCGAGTTCGACAAGGACGATGTCAATGCGGCGGGCCGCCATCAGTTCAGTACTCCCGCTCGACCATGTAGCGTGCAAGGAGTGCAAGCGGTTCGGCGGACGGGCCCCAGCCGGAAAGAGCATCCAGGGCGCGCTGCACCTCGGCAGCAGCCATCTCCCGTGCCTGCGCAACCCCGTACATGGCGGTCCAGGTCAGCTTTCCGGCCTCGCGGTCGGTGCCCGTTGGCTTGCCCAGGGTTGCCTCCTGCGCTGTTTCGTTGAGAACATCGTCCGCAATCTGGAACGCCAGGCCAACCGAACGGCCGTAGACCGCAAGCTGCTCAAGACGGACAGGATCAAGATGGTTAATCACCCCGGGAAGAACCACCGAGGCGAGCAGGAGGGCGCCGGTCTTGTTGGCGTGGATAAATTCGAGAGTACCCGGTCCGGACTCAATCATCCCCCGCTCGGCTCCAATATCCGCCATCTGTCCGGCAACCATTCCCCCAAATCCTGCCGCCCGGGCCAGGCCGGACACCACTTCGGGAAGCACATCCCGGTCCGCAAGGCTCGCGAGACAGGCAAATGCCTCGGTCAAAAGCGCGTCTCCGGCCAGAATGGCGGTGGCCTGATCGAACCTGACATGACAGGTCTGAACCCCTCGCCGCAGATCGTCATCATCCATGGGAGGCAGATCATCATGGATCAGCGAATAGGTATGAATCATCTCCAGCGCACCGGCCAGAGGCATGACCCGCTCGTCGGGTGATCCGCAGGCCTCGTTGACAAGCAGGCAGAGGACGGGCCGGAGTCTCTTTCCACCGGCAAAGAGAGACCAGGAGGCAGCATCCACAAGTCGCCTCGGATAGCGCTCATCTCGCCCCAGGCCCCCAACCCAGGCCTCAAGCCAGACTTCAACGGCCCTGCTTTTAGTCGAGAGTATCTGCCGGAGCTCCATCGTCAATGACCACCTTTCGCCTGAATACCGCAACTGAGAGCGTCTTTCCGCTCCCTTCATCAATCTCGGCCAGTGCGTAATTGATTTCCACCCCGTGCTCGGCAAGATCGAATTTGGCCGGCATTCCGGTCACAAATTTGCGCATCGCCTTTTCCTTGACAACCCCGATAACCGAATCGGTCGCCCCGGTCATCCCGATGTCTGTCACAAACCCGGTCCCACCGGTCAACACACGCGGATCGTTGGTCTGGACGTGGGTATGGGTTCCAAACACC
>JAKPMW010000320.1 GCA_029548715.1 Spirochaetota bacterium
GTGCGTCCGCTGATAATGATGATTGCACCGCTATACCCCTGCGAGCGAAGGTGGGTTGCTGCCTCGATCCCGCCCATTCCCGGCATGAGATAGTCCAGAAAGATCACGTCCCATGAACCTTGCCCGCTGTTCCGGACGGCATCCTCACAACTGGCGGTACTCTCAGCCCGGATGCCCATGCCTGAGAGCATGTCTACCAGAAGATCCCGATAGATCTGTTCATCATCTGCAACAAGTACCCGCAGTCTGGAGATGCTGGTTGCGGATGGGGCGGGTTCTGGTTTTGCTTGGGGGGCGGGATTATCGGCAGTGCGAACAAAGACCGGAAGGATCAGGCGAAAGCTGCTGCCCTTTGTCTCTTCCGATTCAGCCAGTTCGAGCTGGCCACCGTATGAGGCAGCGATCCCGTGTGCAACCGAGAGGCCGATTCCGGTAGCTCCCATGTCACCCCCGCCCAGGGGACCCTTTGTGGTGAAGAAGGGCTCGAAAATCCGCGAACGCTGGTCGGCGGGAATCCCGCAGCCGGTGTCCCTGATTGTGATCTGTACCTGATTATCCAGCTCCAGGGAGGTTACGTGAATCTCCCGCAGGTCGCTTCCGTTTTCGATGATGGCATGAATCGCATTCTGGAGCAGGCTCATCAAAAGCTGGAGGAGTCTGCCTGACTCGATGCCAATGTGGTGGCTGTGTCCGTAGTGCAGAAAGAGTCCGATCCGGTTTTTCGTCAACTGGCTTGAGAGCAGGACGGAAGCGTGTTCAACCGCGCTCACGAGATCAGCCTGACCCTCGGGCTGGTCGGTATGGGTCGAGAAGAGGAGCATGTTTTCGGTCAGTTCCTTGGCCCGGAAACAGCTCTTTTCAACAACCAGCAGGGCCTTCATGACCATTTCGCGATTGTCGGGAGAGAGCATGGCCAGCTGGGCATACCCCAGCATTCCCCCGATGAGGTTGTTGAATTCGTGGGCGATCCCGGCAGCCAGCTGGCCCAGACCGGCCAGCTTTTCGACCTGGGCGATCTGCTCCTGAAGTGAGCGCAGGCGGATCAGGACGCTGATCCGGGCCAGCAGTTCGCGGGTCTTGACCGGCTTGACAAGGTAATCGTCCGCCCCGATCTCGAGCCCCAGGATTTTTTCATCGATTGACGAGCGTCCCGAGAGGATGATGACCGGGATGGCCCTGAGTTTTGTGTCTGTCTTGATCCGCTTGCAGACTTCGTAGCCGTCAATCCCCTCGAGCATGATATCCAGCAGGATCAGGTCGGGCCTGAGATCCAGTTGAAGCTTTTCGAGGGCCTTTTCTCCCGAGGCGATGCGGGAACAGCGGTATCCGGCGTCTTCAAGCAGCATCATCATGAAGGAGGCGTGGTTGATGTCATCGTCGATGATCAGTATGTGGCGTGTCATTCCTGTCTGTTCTCCCGCGGTATCAGGCTGAGGTTGAGCCCGGAAAAGATAGCACCATGGTCAGTTAAAGTTCTTCCAGCCTCGCTGGTATGCCCGGTACATGCGGGGGTTGTTGAGGGTGTTGATTCCGGGATCCTCCGGTCGGGCCGAGTCCGGAGGAAATGAAAGCCCGTTGGAGACGACCCGGGGCGTGATGTGTCTCAGCCCCCGGGGCAGGCGTGACCAGTCCGGCTGCCAGCGCAGGCCGGAGGCCATGACAAACCCCCAGTCCCCAAACGAGGGTACGTATTCGTGGTACGGCTGCGTATGGGGAAAGACCTCGCGCAGGGTGGCTTCGATCATCCAGAAAGTGTCACGGGCAAAAAACGGTGAGGTTGCCTGGGTGACGAATACCCCTCCGCGCGAGAGCCTGTGCCTGACCAGGCGGTAGATCTCCCGTGAATACAGTTTTGAAAGAACCTCATTGTGCGGGTCCGGAAAGTCGGCCACAATCAGGTCATACAGCCCGCCCGAGGTATCCTCGAGGAACTTGAAGGCATCCCGGTTGTGGACCTGGACCCGTGCGTCACCCAGCGCATTGCTGTTGGCAGCCACGAGCACCGGGTGTGTCTGTGCCAGTCGGGTAATGGCGGGATCGAGATCCACCAGGTGTACTGTCTGTACATCGGTGCGTTTGAGGATTTCGCGGACGGCCATGCCGTCGCCACCACCCATGACCAGCGCCCGCTCGATCCGGGGCAGGGACGCCATGGCAGGCTGAATCAGGGTTTCATGATAGCGGTACTCGTCAACAGTCGAAAACTGGAGGCTGCCATCCAGCCAGAGCCGGGTGTCGTCCCGCCAGCCGGTCAGGACGATTTTCTGGAACTGTGATTGTTCACTGTGCATGATGTGATCCTGATAGAGCTGCTGTTCGTACCAGGCGGCCAGCGGATCAGAGGCGAGAAAGGCCGCTGAGAGAACGAGCAGGCCGGCGAGGGAAGCTCCAATCCTCAGGGGGCGGGCAATCCGTTCGCGAAAGACGGCAAGCAGTACGATGACGACTCCGATGTTGATGATTCCGGTGATAAATGAGGTTCGCATGATACCAAAAAGCGGCAGGAGCACAAAGGGGAAGAGCAGGGACGCCGCCAGGCCTCCGATGTAGTCAAAGGTCAGGACCGTGGAGAGTGAGCTTGAGAGAGGCCCGTATCCACGCATGATCCGGGTGACCAGGGGAATCTCAAAGCCGATCAGCGTCCCCATCGAGCCGGAGAGCAGGATGAAGACCGGCATGTAGAGGTCTCCCAGGAGATAGACCGAGTAGAGGATGATCAGGGACAACCCTCCCAGAAGCCCCAGCCCCAGCTCGACATCCGCAAAGGCGGCGAGGAGGTTTCCCTGGACGTAGCGGGAGAGCCATGAACCTAATCCCATGGCCGAAAGGAATATCCCGATGGTCAGTGAATACTGGATGACTGAATTTCCGGTCAGATAGGACGAGAGTGCCCCGATCAGGAGTTCGTACGTGATCGCGCAGACGCTTGTGAGAAGAATCGAAAAAAGCAGGGCGCGGATCTCGCCCTGCTGCTGGATGTCAGTTGACTGTGTCACTTGGGTTTGTTGTCTTTTGCGGGTTCGGTCTTGGTGGCTGCCGTGGCTTCGGTCCTGTAGACTTTTGTTTCGCTGCGGATGACCTTGCCGGTTGCGTCATAGCTTTTGGTCTCGATCCGCTCGATGTTTCCGCTGACCTGGAGATTGGACTCGACCTTGTTTTCGAAGGAGAAGATGGCAGCAGCGATGATGATCGAGATGCCGATGATGACTGCGGCAATAATCAGGCCGAGAGAGGTGTTCTGGTCGACCTCGATCTCCTTCTTGATTGAAAAGGGTGTGACGATCCGTACGATCAGAAAGCCCAGACCCATCAGGATGATGCCGAGAATGCCGTAGATGGCTGATGACAGAATACCTTCGATGATTTTTTCCATGATTTCCTCCGGTTATTGGTAATTTGTTGTATCTACTGCAAAAAACTGTACTGCTATTTTCCGAGACGGGGGCCTCCGCCGGAGTGGGTCCGGTAGCCGGTGGTACGGTGACTTGGCACGCCTTTCCCGGGTTGGCTGATTCCGGGAGTCTTGCGGATAAATTCCGTTCCTGTCCGGGGAATAAATGGCTTGGCAAGCGTACCGTAGAGTCCGATTCCGCCAAGTGCGAACAGCATGAGTGCGGTTTTAAGCACGGGGGGCTCCTTTCAGAGGTGCTTGAAAATATGTTAATCCGGCAACAGGCCGCCGGGAATGTTGCCGGCCAGCTTTCGTCTGGAACGGCAGCGGAGTCCCATAAAGAGCGCCAGCAAGCCGCTGACCAGCAGGAACGAATAGCTGCGTTCCCCTTCATGGATCATGACGGCAACATCGCTGACTGGCCTCGTGCCCTTTTCATGAGTGATGCTCAGCAGGATGCGATAGACACCAGCCTTGTCGAGGACAAATTCCTGGCTGTCATTCCCTCCGCTTTCACTCCAGTAGCCCTCGCTGTCCGTTCCCGAAGCATGCCAGATCGCGGCGGTAAAGGAGTAGACCAGTTCGTTGGACGTGGGAGAGACGACCCTCAGCAGGGTGGCCGTTGCCTCGATCCATTCGTTATGGATGCTGGGTGCCGCCAGGCGCAACTGGTGGATCGAGCCCTCGCTGTCGAGCCTGACGTTATCAAAGACGGCGTTGGAAAAGGATGTCAGCTTCCAGGCAACTCCCTTTGACAGGGTGCCGGCAAGGCTGGTGCCCTGTCCCTCCTCAGCGCGTTCGAGGGCCAGTGGTGTTGCGGTCTTGCCCTGCGGGACCTGGAGGATGTGGGCAGCCTTGCCGCCGCTGCAGTTATAGAGGGCCAGGCCAAGCATGACGAGGCCGGCCAGAAAATAGATGCGGGCCTTTTTGGCGAAGCTGGCGCCCAGTCCGAGCGCATCATCATAGGCCTTGACTGCATCCGTCAGGCCAAAACCGGCAAAGAGTTCGCGGGCCGGGACACGCCGGGCCCGCCAGACCTCGGCCTCATCCTCTGATCGTTCGATGGCGACCCGGTCCCCGTCAACGCGGGTGTCGATGCACCAGGTTGATTCGCCCAGTTCGGCGTCCCAGGGAAACTGTCCCTCGAACCAGGCGATCCGGGCCGTATAGCCGTCCTCTTCGGCGTCAAGCCGCTGCCCGTCAAAACGGACCACACCCTCGTCAAAGGTCAGCTCTTCCCTGGGCCGCGTCTTGGTATACAGTTCGAAGTGCCCGTCCTCGACGACAAGAAATCCCCGTTCGCCCGAGTCCGAGAGGAGGTACCATTCTTCCCACCACGAATCATCATACAGTTCGTCCTCCTGGTAGCGAATCCGGCCCAGGATTTCGAAACTGTCCTCGCCAATCTTTCCCTTCATTCCGATGGCAAGAGGGAGCCCGTTCTTTCCGGGGACAAAGCGGTCGGCAAAAAAGCGCCAGTATTCGGGGGTCTCCTTGTCAAACACCTTGCCGCAGGAGGTGCAGCGGGCCAGGCTGACAACGACATCATCGTCGTCCTCATCCTCTCCCTCGATGGTTTTGCTGCCCCGGGAAAAGCGGGTTCCGCCGCAGCCAGGACAGGCCAGTCCGCTGACACCGGGGGAAACGGCCGGCTGTCCGTCACCCTGCCGGAGCGGGGCCGAGCAGGATGGGCAAACGCCCGCGTCGTCGCTGACTTCCTGTCCGCATTGTGGACATCGCATTGCGGTCCTCCTTGTGTGGTTGGATGATCAGCCCTGCGGCCGGTTGGTAATCACGATTTCTTTTCGCATGACCTCGTCGCCGGTAAAGAGTTCGATCTCGTCGTCGCTCACCTCAAGGGCGGCGAGCTTGCCGGCAGCGACACCCTCATAGTAGCGGATCCGGCTTCCCGGTGCTGTCCAGAATCCAAGCTCACCCTCGGCCCCGGCGACAGCGGCCTCGCCCTTTTCCATGACGGAGATCACAAGCTCATTGATGGTGATCTTTGTTCCAACCTTGATCGAGTCGGGTTCGGGAATCTCGCTCTTGATCTTGCGGCCCTCGAAGAGGGAGAACTCGCCCTCATCCTCGGTCAGCCAGGCGGGAGAGCCGTCCTCCATCAGGAGGAACCATTCATCCCAGAACCCGCTCTTGTGCTGGTAGCGCATCCGGCCGGCAGCCCGGAACTTCTTCCCCTGGATGGTGCCCTCGGCTCCAGTGAAGAGGTAGGTGGGGACATCGGCCAGTTTGGGGAACTGGCCGAGGATTTTGGCGTTTCCCGTCTCAAGGGCGCTGTGGGCACCGCAGTACTGGCAGACAACAATCTTTGCGTAGCGGTTGGTGATCTCAAGCGGGGCGCCACACTGGGGGCAGGGCAGGGAACTGGTATCCATGCAGGTACTCCTTGCTCGCGGGATAACAAAACGCAACCGGCCTTGAGTATATCCCGGCCGGTTGCGTTTCGCAAGGAGCTTGCGTTTTTTCTCTGGTGCCTACTTCGCGCTCTTGAGAACTACCGTATTGATCCGCACGTCCGTCTTTGGCTTGTCATTCTCATCGCGCTCAACCTTGGAGATGGCGTCGGCGATATCCTGTCCGGCAACGATGCCGCCAAAGACCGTATGCTTGCCGTTCAGCCAGGGAGTGTCGGCAACATTGATAAAAAACTGGCTGCCGTTTGAGTCTGGTCCCGAGTTGGCCATCGCCAGCGCCCCGCGGACGGCCGGGCGGCTTTTGAGACCCTTGGTGTAGCGGTAGCCGGCGGCCTGATAGAGCCGCTTGGGTGACCATCCGGCGATGGTATTGGTCGCCTTGTCCCAGAGTGGGGAGATCTCGTCCTGTCTTGCCTTGAACTGCTCCTCGGAGGTGATCTCCATGCTTTTTATGATATCCTGAAATGTCTTGCGGTAGACGGCGTTGAGTTCGTTGCCGTACATCCGGTCCTGTCCAACCTTGCCGTTGCCCAGGCCCAGTGCGTCTGCGTCGATCTCGTCGTCAAACTTGTAGCCCGGGTCACCCGTTCCGTTCCCCTTGGGACAGCCGGTCTGGTTCATGAAGTTGGGAATGACGCGGTGGAAAATAAGGTTGTCGTAAAATTTCTTCTGCGCCAGTTTGACAAAGTTTTCGCAGGTCTTGGGTGCCGCATCCCAGTAGAGTTCGACTTCAATGTCGCCCATTGAGGTTTCGATGACGGCGTGGGTGAACTTTGAGAGAGCCGGGTCGGCAGGTTGCGGAGCCTTGTCGGCCGGGGCTTCGGGCAAAAAGCCCGAATTCCCGCAGCCGCCCAGGGCTGCCGTGATAAAGATCGCCGCGAGGGCGATGCGGTTGAGTGTCATGGCCAAGATTTCCTCCAGATCAGGTGTGGGAACACGTCCCCCGTCTAATATACGGATGGCACCGATCCCTGAGGAATCCGGGATACGCATGATGAAATCATGTTTTTAGCATGCGTATGCCCTGTGCGGGCCTTAGACCGGACTTGCAACATGGTATTGCAAAAAAATGATGCTTTCACCCGGATTCGCATCAAGCATAGCCGAATTTGTTATACTCTCATGGAGGGAGATTGCAGAAACGGAGTGTCCGATCATGCCCGGCGCAAATGATGCCAGAAACAGCCGTCTCGTCAAGTTTCGCAATCTCGAGCTTTTCGAGCTCTATGCCAGTGCCGCCAAGGAGGTGTACGTCAGGCTCTTCGACCAGCGCGAGACCCTGATGGAAACCAAGCGTGCGCTTGAGGGCTACATCGACAAGCTGATTGACGGGATCGAGGAAAACAACCGGGCGGTGTTCGAGATCCTGGCCACTGTCGAGTTTGGCAACCGGTTTGTCTCGCACAGTCTCAAGACCACGATCATGTCGATCATCATCGGGAAGCAGTTGCGCTTTCCCGAAGGCAAGCTCTTTGCCGTGGGTTCGGCTGCGTTTTTGCACGATATCGGCAAGGCGAGAAGCGATAACCCCTTTTTGAACTCGTACTTCGGGGCGATAGATGATCCCCGGGATCTTGAAACCAATCATCCGATTATCGGTGCCAGTATCGTTTCCGAGTACCTTGGATACGGTGCAGACATTGCCCAGGGCGTGCGCAATCATCACGAACAGCTTGACGGGAGCGGGTTTCCGCGGGGACTCAACGGGAGTTCCATCTCCCTGATGGACAGGGTGGTCTTTACCGCCAATTTTATCGACAACCTGCTCTACCGGACCGATTACTCCGGGATCGAGACCGTGTCGATGGCCATCCGGCACGCCTTTGAGCGGTTTCCCGGGAAATTTGACCCCGATATCAAGTCCGTCCTGCTTCATTTCACTGAAAAGCCCTCGGTCTCCAAGCGCCGTTTCGAGCGGACCGTGATCACGCTTGCCGCCAGCTACCGCCGCTGGGACAGTGGGGGGAATTTTTCCTGCCGCATTCTGGATATCTCGGGGAGCGGGGCCCGGATCCGCTGCAAGGACACCATGGTGACAGGGACCATGCTCTATCTCAATTTTGCCCTCTCCAACGTGATGACCTTCAACGACATCGTCTGCAAGGTGGTACGGCGCATTCCGGATGAAAACGGTTATGTGTACGGGCTGGAAGTCGAGGACAAGACCGGCGCTATCCAGCAGAAGATCGATCGCTACGTCCAGCGCTACGTCATCAATCAGCGTTGAACAAAAAAAACGTAAAAATCTTTTGACCCGGCGAACTCGGGTTTGTAGATTTCGTCCGTCGGTTGGAGGTGTAGCTCAGCTGGTTAGAGCGCTGGCCTGTCAAGCCAGAGGCCGCGGGTTCAAGTCCCGTCATCTCCGATAGCTGCAATCGCCTGTATGGGCGATTTTTTTTTGCCCTGGGCAATGACAAGACAGCATGCTG
>JAKPMW010000325.1 GCA_029548715.1 Spirochaetota bacterium
GCAATCTGGTCGGCCGGACGCTCGCCAACCATTCCAGACCGGCCGTAGCAAAACGCGCTGGCAGGGTCAAGTCCGCGGCCGGAGGCTGCCGCTTCGGCCAGAGTGATGGCTGTTCCGGATGGGGCATCCTTTTTGAGTTTATGGTGAACCTCAGTCACCTCGATGTCAAAGGCAGGTCCGAGGCGGTGGGCCGCTTCTTCGACCAGTTTTTTGAGGACTGCCACGCCAATGCTGTAATTATTGGCATGGAAAACAGGGATCTCGCGGGCCGCTTCATCGATCAGGGCAAGATGGCCAGCCTCAAGTCCGGTGGTTCCGACCACCAGGGGCTTGCGGGCTGCCCGGGCGGCTGCCAGCACTCCGGGAAAGGCATCCCTGAAACTGAAATCGATCAGCACATCACAGGCGGCAAAGGCTGCGGCAAGATCGGCCGTGATGGTGACACCACTGACCGGCCGTCCAGCATGCGTTGCGGCGTCAATCCCGAGGGCGGGAAACTGCGGCGAATCAACTGCCGCGGCCAGCTCCGTCTCCGGATTGTCATACACGGCGTTGATGAGATTTTTTCCCATCCGGCCACCGGCTCCAATGATACCGACTTTGACGATCACGCACCCTCCCGTACTGCCAGCCCGAAGGCCTTCATTGAGGCAATCAGCTTTTGCCTGTTGGCCTGAGTCATGGGAACAAGGGGCAGACGCAGGTCTTCGCGGCAGTATCCCAGGAGAGCTGCCGCTGTCTTGACCGGAACCGGGTTGGTTTCGATAAAGAGCGTCCGGCAGAGGTCAAGGTGCGAGAGATGAATTGCCCGGGCCCGCTGGATATCCCCGGCCTTCCAGGCGGCTACAAGATCGGACATGGACCGCGGGGCAATGTTTGAAAAAACGGAAATCACACCCTTGGCACCGATGGAAAGCAGGGGAAGAACGATTCCGTCTTCACCGGAGACGAGATCAAAATCACGTGAGCCGATTTTTTCAAGCGTCTCGCTGGCCTGTGCGAGCGATCCGGTCGCGTCCTTGAGTCCGACGATATTGGCGCAGTCAGATGCAAGACGGACCACCGTTTCGGGCAGGAGGTTGACTCCCGTCCGGCCCGGAACATTGTAGAGCACGATCGGGATATCGCAGGCCTCGGCCACAGTCCGGTAATGCTGGTACAACCCTTCCTGGGTCGGCTTGTTGTAATAGGGTGTAATGAGGAGCGCCCCGTCGGCACCGGCCGCCTTGGCGTGTCTCGTCAGCTTGACCGATGTCTCGGTACAGTTGGACCCGGTCCCGGCCAAAACCCTGACCCGGCCCTTGACCGTGCGGATGGTAAACTCGATAACCTCGCGGTGCTCATCCTCGGTCAGCGTCGCGGATTCCCCGGTTGTTCCACAGGGTACAACGCCCGAGACCCCGTTGGCAATCTGGAACTCGATGCAGCGCGACAGTGAGCCGTAGTCAACGGACCCGCCCGAAAACGGGGTGATGAGTGCTGTGAAGCATCCCTCAAACATGGTCGCCCTCCTAAAGGCTTACTCTTGCGCGGCGCGGTCACGAAGTGCCGCGTACTTTATCTGCAGACCGAAGAGATTGATAAAGCCTTCAGCGTCCTGCTGGTTGTAGACTGATTCCTTCTCGAAGGTGGCAAGTTCGGGGTTGTACATCGAGTACCTGCTCCGCCGTCCGGCCGTGATGATGTTGCCCTTGAAGAGCCTGAGCCTGACCTCACCGGTGACCTTTTCCTGGGTCTTGTCGATAAAGGCGTCGATGGCCTCCTTGAGGGGACAAAACCACTCGCCATTATAGGCCATCTCACCAAACTTGATGGCGACATGCTGCTTGAAATGCATGGTTGAGCGGTCAAGAACAAGCGTCTCAAGCTGGCGATGGGCCTGCCAGAGGATGGTTCCGCCGGGAGTCTCGTACACACCCCGGCTCTTGATTCCGACCAGGCGGTTTTCGACGATATCGACCCGGCCGATCCCGTGCTTTCCGCCGTACTCGTTGAGAGTGACAAGAAGATTGTAGGGGGAAAGCCGGGTTCCGTTGACCGAGACCGGCATTCCTTGCTCAAATCCGATGGTGACCTCATCAGCGCTATCCGGGGTATCCTTGAGGTTTTTGGTCGTCAAGAACATGTCGTCCTTTGGTTCGTTCCAGGGATCCTCAAGCACTCCGCCTTCATACGAGATGTGCAGGCAGTTTTTGTCCATCGAATAGGGTTTTTCGACGGTAACCGGAACCGGGATTCCGTTTTCCTTGGCAAAATTGATCAGCTCGGTGCGGGACTTGAAATCCCAGGTGCGCCAGGGTGCAATGATCTGGAGATCGGGAGCCAGGGCCTTGAAGGTCAGTTCGAAACGAACCTGGTCGTTGCCTTTCCCCGTTGCCCCATGCGAGACCGCATAGGCACCTTCCTTGCGGGCAATCTCGACATGGTGTTTTGCGATGACCGGACGGGCGAGCGATGTTCCGAGAAGATACTGGTCTTCATACACCGCCCCTGCCTTGAGTGCACGAAACACATAGTCGCGCACAAACTCTTCCTTGAGATCAAGGACATGGACGCTGCAGGCACCGGTCCGCATGGCCTTGTCTTCAAGGCCGTCCAGTTCGTTGCCCAGACCGACATCAGCAGCGTAGGCGACAATGTCGGCATCATAGTTTTTTTGCAGCCACTTGAGAATGACGGACGTATCCAAACCGCCGGAATAGGCGAGAACGATCTTTTTTTTGCTGGCCATGAGGCGCTCCATATATGAAGAGATGTCGTACAAACCGTCGGGTACCCGTGAAATATACACTGACCTGCACCTGACGGAAAGAGCTTGCTATTATTTCGGGTATGCGCTCATACATCCTCTCAATAAGCTGCATTGCAGCATTTTTTGCCCTCAACTGCAGGGATGAATCCCGTGGGGATGCACAGCATGCCTTTGCCAGGGTGGGCACGATCAGCCGGGCAGCACTTGCACTTGCAGCAGTGGATCGTGCCCGCTCGGCGCTATTGATCCACCAGGGAACCAACAGCGCAGATTCCACCCTTGAACACTTTTTTGCCCTCCTGTCCGATCCTGCCCGCAAGCGGCCAGTCCGCATCCTCCATTATGGAGATTCGATCCTCTGGTCCGATCTGATGACAGCCCGAATCAGGACACGCCTGACCAATATTTTCGGGAACGGCGGCCGCGGCCTGATACCGCCGGCACTCGAAGCGGCGGACAACCAGCTAAGCGGGATTGCACAGCGCCAGTGGGGGAACTGGCAGGTCTCGTTTTTGCAGACCATGGCCGGGTACAGGCAGGAAGTGGGGATCACGCTGCGCCGGGTCGAGACTCCCGGGATGGCATCAGTCACTGAATATGATCTGGCGGGAGACAGCGGGGTTGAGAGGGTCCTGCTGTTAACCGAGCCGGGGAGCGGAAGCTACAGCCTCTACGGCAGGACCCAAAGCGGTGAAGCCTGGAGCAATTGCAAGGTACCCTGTACCAACGCGTTTATCCGCCATTCGGCGCCGTCTCCCCTGGTCCGGCTCAGGCTTGTGGCAGATCCCGGTACCGTCCTGTACGGAATATCCCTTGAGCAAAACAACGGGGGGATCGTGTATTCTCCTGTGATGCGGCGCGGGATCTGCTCGCACGACTTCCCGGACATTGCCCCCGAGCGCTTTCGCGCGCAGCTTGCCGCCTTTGCGCCTGATCTGGTTGTCTTCCAGTTTGGCAAAAACGAGGCTGGCTGGGACAAGTACACCCTGGACAAACACATGTCGGGTATTCACTGGATGGCCAGCAATCTCAAGGCAGCCTGTCCCGCTGCAACCCTCCTCCTTTTTGGTCCCGGACCACGGATCAATACCTGGGCCAGTCCTCCCCGGGTCTTCCCGTCGGTGGGAGAAATGAACACAGCCCAGCGTGAACTGGCTCTTGCGGGCAAAGCGGTCTGGTTTGACAGTTACACGGCCCTGGGCAAGGAAGAGGGATTTATGGCCATGGCCTGGCAGGGACTGGTCATGCCTGACTACGTACACCTGACGTATCAGGGTGGAGATATCCTGGGTGACATTTTTGCCGATGCCCTGCTGGAGGAATACGGGCGCTGGAAGCTTGAGAAAATGAGCCAGTAGACATACAGTGATCCCAATCCGGGATTAAGATTACTTAATTAATGATTTTGTGATGCATATCCCGGCCCGCGTCCTGACGGCAAAAAACGTTTTTTCCCGATATTGTGCTATAGTGAGAAACTGTAGCAATCTTACCACGTGAAGGGGGATGACAATGGTACGCTGCTGTACTCTGCTTGTATTGGGTTTTTTGCTGATCTTTTCGGCCTGCGGCAAAAGCGCCGGCACGGCAAGCGATGGAGTTGAGGGGCTGCGCAGTGCAATGAAGGCCTTTATGGGCGTCGACAAAGCCAAGGCAGCCGAACTCAGCAGGCAGTTCAAGCCGACTGAGGCCGATTGTGTTGCAATCCTGGGCGACACCCTCGGGAAAAAGATCTCGGCCGAAATCGAGAAAATCTGGAACGATGATACAATGGTCATCGCATTCCGCGAATCCCAGACCGAAATCATCATTCATGCAGCCAAGGGCAAGGATCTGGCCGCCAAAACAGGCGAATGGAGCAAGTTTGCCGGCGGGTATGTCAGCATG
>JAKPMW010000165.1 GCA_029548715.1 Spirochaetota bacterium
CCGTACCCTGTTTTTGCTTGCGATGCGGGCAGGCTTCGTCCTATACTGTCTCCCGATCAGGAAACGGACGGAGGTTTTGTGTGAAAGACCGCACCATAGTGCTTTTTGAGGATGTGTACGCCTACCATCTCTACCCGTTTCACCTCTTGCGCCCTGTCTGCGACATTGCAAGCGGAGTTTTCACGTTTTACGAGCGAATAGCCCGTCTCTATCCGCACAGCCGGATCGAAATCCTCTGCCGCCCGGAGATGCAGGACCTCGTGCGCGAAAGCGGACGAAACCTGTTTGACGAAAGCGGGCTGCGTCACGCCGAGCGATATGTCTTCATCAATGCCCGGACTGCCTTCTCTTCCAGACATCGTTTTGATATCGATACCTGCTGCATCGAACAGGACACCCTGGTCTACCTTCATGTCGGGCCCGGGCGGCTTGATGACTGGAGCATGCGCGATTTTCTGGACGGGGAATGCCTCGAAAAGACCCGGGCCCTTGGGCTGGACGAAAAACGTCCCGAGCACAGACTCTTCCAGTATCCGTGGGATATCGTCAATATGGTCGGAAAAACCATCGAGCATGATGCCGTCATCCTCGAACCAGCCTGGGTAGGGCAGGGTGAGGGACTGCTTGGGGACCGGGTTGCGTTGGGAGAGGATGTCCGGATTGATCAGGGATGTATCCTTGATTCCAGGGAGGGTCCTGTGATTATCGAAGCGGGTGCCCGGATCAGCCAGCGCAGCATCATCATGGGACCTGCCTGGATCGGGGCCGGGACCCTTGTTGACGGGGCCCGCATCCATGGGGGCGTCAGTATTGGCCAGGGGTGCCGGATCGGGGGCGAGGTTGAGTCGTCGATCATCCATCCATGGACCAACAAGCACCATGACGGATTTCTGGGGCATGCCTGTGTCGGTTCGTGGGTCAATATCGGTGCCATGACAACCAATTCGGATTTGCGAAATGACTACGGTCAGATTGTCGTGCGCATGAACGGGAGCGAGGTTCACAGTGGCCAGATCAAGCTGGGCGCCATGATTGGTGATCACAGCAAACTGGGAATCGGGCTTCTGGTCAATACCGGTACCGTGATTGGAGTGGGGTCCAACCTCTGGTTTGATGGGGCCCTGATCAGGGGTGAGGTCCCCTGTTTTGTCTGGGGTGGACGGGAGCCCTGGGCCGAATACCGCCTGAACAAATTTCTGGATACCATGCAGACTGTCATGAGCAGGCGGGGTCACAAACCGGGGGAGGCCATGCGCAGACGGATTCTTGACCTGCATGCCGAAACCCGCGACCAGCGGCAGGGTGTTACAGCCTGAGGCACAAGTATGCGCGTATACGCGTTGGAGGAAATACTATGCGTTTAGTCGGAGTCGTGGTGCTGCTCGTTGTCCTGATCGGGTTGCCGTTTGTCTTTCCGGTTTGGGGACAGCTGCTGGCGGTGCCCTGGTATCTCGCCGGGGTATTGGGGTTTTGCCTTGGGAGCGTATTGCTTTCGTATTCCCCTGGCGAGATGAAAGCCTCATGGGGACTGTTTCTTCGCAACGAGCGGACGGATTCTGCACGGCACCGTGCTCTTGCAGCCATGCATGCCGCTCTTTCAAGACAGGCGCTGGTCGCGGGGAGTTTTGTTCTTCTTGTCGGATGGGTGGCGGTCTTCTGTGCTTCAAAACCACCGCTGGTTGAAGATTTTGGCCGGGCCCTTGCCGGCCCGATTTTTGGTCTGATGATCGGCTGGGGGATTCATCGTCCGCTGGCAAACTGGCATCTGAGGATGAGTGGGGATTCCGCTCTCTGAGCTGCCGGTGTCTCCTGCGGCTGGCACAGCCGCGGGACGTTTGCACATCCCGGGGGGCGGGATTGAGGATCTTGGTTCAGTCAGGCGTTTTTCCGGATGCAGCCGGACGGTGCCCGGGGATGCCAGCAGACAAGCGGGAGTCTTCCCGGTCCCGGATCATTGTCGCGAACTGATCAAGGCCATTCGAAAGAGCACCCGTCCAGTCGTTCTACTCTGGATGGGTGCCCTGTCTTGCGGGGCGGCTTTCAGTCGTTAAACAGGTCGTCAGTCGTGATGCGTGGCCCGGTGATTGTGAGTCCTTCATCCTTGCGTGTCGGATCGGGTCTGTTTCCGTCATCCCCAACGCGCTCTGTCCCCTTGAAATTCTTGATCGCGCTCCCGATTCGCTCACACTCTTCACACTTTCCGTCCGGCCCTGTCTTTTCGAGGAACCATTCGCCGTATACCTTTTTACAGGCCTTTGAAGGAGCCTTGCCGGAGACGCGGCAGACCGAACCCCTGTGGACGCCTGCCGGTGGTTTGTACCATTTTTCGGGCTCGTTGCGCAGGGCGGAGGCCATAAACTTCATGACGATCGGGGCGGCCACGTCTGAAGCGGACGAACCGCGGCCCAGTGAAATTCCAGGATCGTCAAATCCGATCCAGACAGTCGAGGCGATCTGCGGGGTATAGCAGCCAAACCAGACGTCCTTCCAGTTGCTTGCAGTACCTGTTTTACCGGCAAGGGGCCGCTTGAGCCCGGCATCTTCCTTGGCCTTGGCAGCGGTACCATCGGCTGTGACGTCCTCAAGCATCGTCGTCAGGACAAACACCGGTTCCTTTTCGACCAGCTGCTCATTGGGGATCGGCTTCCCGTGCTTGTCATAATCCCGCTTGCGCAGGAAGTCATCAATCAGCTTGCCATCCCGGTCATACACCTTGAGGATGGAGATTGGCTTGACGTCCTGGCCCTCGTTGGCCAGGACCGCGAAGGCATTGCAGAGCTCGAAGGGTGTGACCTCCGAACCGCCAAGGGCCAGCGAATGGGCACGGACGAAGCGTTTTTCAATGTCGTTTGGAGGGATGTGCATCAGGGATGAGGCAACCTTGGTAATCCGCTCGTAGCCGACAATGTCCAGGATCTTGACGGTGATAATATTGACTGACCAGCGCAGGGCATCACGGAGCACTATCCGGCCTGAATAATGCCGGTCATAGTTTCGCGGGAACCAGAGTACCCCGTTGGCCTGTTCGTAGGCGACGGGTGCGTCTTCAAGGGCTGAGCCGGCTGTCAGGAGTTTTGACTCGATGGCGGCCAGGTAGACGAAGGGCTTGAAGGCTGAACCTGGCTGCCGGTAGGCCTGAACGGCGCGGTTAAACCGGTTTTCGGGCGAAAATTCACTTCCTCCGATCAGGGTCTTGACGTACCCGTTGCGGGGATCGATGGCGACAAGCGCACCTTCAGGAGAGACGCTGCGGGAACTCTTGGGGTCCCAGTTGTATGAACCGTCAAGCACATCGTTCATGCCCGAGAGCCCGTAGAAGAAGGAGAGCATCAGCAGGGATGGCTTCCAGGTCGCTTCGAGGGCATCGTTGACGTAGGTCGCGGTTTTCACCCCGCTGATGTTGATCGAGCCGATATCGAAGATCGAACTGAGGAGGTCAATGGCGTCAAGATGCTTGCGCCGGATGTCCGAGACGTAGACCTGATAACTGCGCTGGTAGTTTGTGCGCATCTGGTAAAGCTTTTCCTGAAGTGCCTGCTCACCCGAATGCTGCATGTCAAGATCGAGGGTCGTGTAGACTCTCAGTCCGTCTTCGTTGACCCGGTCGACACCATAGATGTCGACAAGCTGCTGGCGGACGTATTCGGTAAAATACGGGGCCTTGTCCACCTTGACGTTCCAGGCGGAGAGGGTTGGGGCAAGGTTTTTCTGGCTGTACTCTTCCCAGAAAGACTCCCATGCCTTGTCGGCTTCCTGCCGGGTGATATAGCCCATTTCGGCCATTTTGAGCAGGACAATGCGCTGGCGTTGCCTGGCCCTCTCGGGGAATGCGATCGGGGAATAGGCGTTGGGCGCGGAGGGCAGGGCCGCAAGGATGGCGCATTCGCCGAGGTTGATATCCCGGGCTGATTTCTGGAAGTAGATCTGGCTCGCGGCTTCAATGCCGTAGGCACCATGTCCGAAGTAGATCTCGTTGCAGTAGAGCTCGAGGATTTCCTGCTTGGAGTACTTTTTTTCTATCTGGAGAGCATACCAGAGTTCACGGATCTTGCGGGCGATCGTCTTTTCGCTTTCGGTAAAGAGGCGTTTGGCCAACTGCTGGGTAATGGTGCTTCCGCCCTGCTTTGCGCTGCCGGTAAAGACATCGACGAGAAGAGCCCTGAACATGCCTCCGACATCGATACCACCATGTGAGAAGTAGTTGTTGTCCTCGATGGCGATCAGCGCGTTTACCAGGTTTTTCGGGATCTTGTCAAAGTGGATCACTTCGCGTTTCTGGTAAAAGAATTCAGCGAAAAGCCGTCCGCGAACATCATAAACCTTGGTGGGAATCTTGTTCCTGAAGTACTCGAGCTTTTCGATGGCCTCCATGCTGGAGAGGGTGCTGATGATGTAGGCAACGGAGATGCCAAAGGCGATGGCCATCGTGAGGAGGATGACAAGAAGCGCACGTTCGAGGGTGCGCAGCGAGAGACGGAAACGGCTCATGACTGCTCCAGACAAGTAGCGATGGTGAATATCAGGGTAAATCTACCATGTCATGCGGTAAAAAAAAAGCTGCCTCTCCGCAAGCGAAGAGGCAGCCCTGCCTGAAAGCGTTACTTCAGGGAGGAGACGTACCGGTGGATGGGAGGGGAACCGGCACGTTCCACCCTAAATGTATCGAATTTTTGGGGAATATCATTAAGGAAAAAAAACAGGGGACTTGACGTTTTTCCCGTCAAGCGTGATATTCATATATATGATAAATGGGGGCTTCAGAAATGATTGAGTTCAAAAATGACATGCAAAACCTTGATTTCGAAAACTGTTCGAAACTTCTCAAGGCAATGGCGCATCCTGTCAGGCTGCGCATCATATACGGCGTGGCCCGCAAGGAGTGCAACGTCAAGTCGATGTGGCAGTGCCTCAACCTGCCCCAGGATGTTGTTTCCCAGCATCTGGCCATCCTGCGCAAAAAGGACATCCTGCGAACCAGCAAAAAGGGCAATTCGGTCTATTACAGCATCAATCCCAGTCTCGACCTCTCCTGTGTGCTTGATTTTATGGCCAATTGCAAGGAAGTCGGCAGGCGCAAAAAGGTTCAGCAGGCAGGGAGCGAGGCATGATCAGCAGGCGGACTGTCATTCTGGGACTTGCAGGTGTCGTCCTGGGTGGGCTTGCGGGTGGTCTCTACTATCACTTTGTCGGGTGTGAAGGCGGGACCTGCCCGATCACATCGCGCCCGGTTCCCTCGATACTGTATGGGGCCCTCATCGGGTTTCTCCTGAGCGGCCTCGGGAGTGGCTGGAAGCGAAAGAAGCGGGAATAGCGGCTTCTGCCGTGCTGCCCGCGCATACAGGGGCGGGCTCTCCACGCTTCTTGCATCCGG
>JAKPMW010000393.1 GCA_029548715.1 Spirochaetota bacterium
TGGACTCCTGCGAACCATCTCAAGTGCATCTTTTTTGAATTCTTCTGTGTACTGTCTTCTCTTTTTGGTTTCCATCAAATGTCTCCAGACTCATGGTATCTGAAGCATTCTCCTGTGTCCAGAAATTCGGGTTAATGCCACTGCTTGCCAGAATTTCACTGACTTCCGAGACGGGATATCTGCTGAAATGTCCGATACTGTTATAGTCGTCGCTCATGGAGGAAAAGGCATGGTAGTTCATGGCCCAGCCGGCTGTTGTCAGGGCCGATGAAAAACTCGTCTCATCGTTGCCGGAAGACTCGACTTCGCAGAGATTGATGATATCGGTGCTGTTTGTCTTGACGGTATTGGCTATCGCGGCATATGTCCCGGACGGAATATCGCCCCCCTTGTCGAACTTTTCGACATTGTAGGTCATGATCACGAGGGTTGTGGCGGATGCTGAACTTACGGACGAGGCTTCCGATGTTGTGCTGCTGCTGGAAGACGATGGAATGGACACAGCGTCTTCATCCGCACAGGCGGCAAGGCTGATACAGGCACAGAATGCGATAACAAGAACGGGCGAATGTTTCATATTTGTCTCCAACAGGTTGAGCCACCCTGCAAGTATAGCATTCAATCCCGGGTAAATCATAAAAGATCTATATTCGGATATTGAGTGTCAGTCGGAGCACAAGGCACGCGGGGACGGGCCGCAGAAAAAGTAAATTTGAAAGGATTTAATCCGGGACTATTGTGGTGGCTAAAACTGCCGTGTGAGAGCATGCCGGGAGGAGCAGCCTCTGGTCCGAGGGCCTTGCAGGCTGTGGCCGGCATCCGGTACAATGCATTCAGGCGATTTCATCAGGAGGTGTCCATGCCCAAGACAGCCATTGAAACCATTGTAGAGTCCAGGGACAAGCGTGCTGAACTGGCACTGGGGCAATATGCCTGTCACTATGCCGAAGCCAGCCGTCTCCGGAGCGATTCGGGGCGGGCGGATAACGCCAGCATTCGCACCCCCTTTGCCAGAGATTCGGATCGGATTATCCACTCGCGTGCCTATGCGCGCTATATCGACAAGACGCAGGTGTTTTCTTTTTTTGAAAACGACCACATTACGCATCGGGTCCTGCATGTCCAGTTTGTTTCACGGATCGGGCGAACCATTGGTCGGTCACTGGCGCTCAACGAGGACCTGATCGAAGCCATCTCGCTGGGACATGACATTGGCCATGCCCCCTTTGGACATTTTGGTGAAAAAGTGATCAACTCGATTTGCCATGATGAGGCCATCGGCTGCTTTTACCACAATGTCCAGGGTGTGCGGTTTTTTCATGAGATCGAGCGTAATGGGGCCGGAATCAACCTGACGGTCCAGACCCTTGACGGGATCCTTTGCCACAATGGAGAGGTATTGCAAAACAGCTACCGTCCAAACCGGGCCAAAAAACCTGAAGCCATGCTGGAGGAGTACCGGCGCAGCCTGAGCGAGGACGGCGTGGGTGTCAATCTTGTTCCGATGACCCTTGAGGCCTGCGTTGTCCGGATTGCTGATGTGATTGCCTATATTGGCCGTGATATTGAGGATGCAATTCATATTGGGCTGATCAAGCGGGCCGATCTGCCTCCCTCGGTGACGGATGTGCTTGGAAGCGACAATGCCGCTATTATCGACTGCCTTGTGCTCGACCTGCTTGAACAGAGTTACGGACGGGACGAAATCCGGTTTAGCGAACCGGTCTTTGCGGCACTCAAGGACCTGCTTGCCTTCAACTATTCGTACATCTACAGCAACCGGCGAATCATGCGTGAGCATGGCAAGGTTGCACGCATCATCCGCATGCTGTATGAAAAATACGCGGCAGAAATGCAGGAGGGATTTATAGAAAACAGTTCATTTGCCCACCATTGTCGCGAACTCGGGCCCGATTTTGTCAGGCAGCAGGGCAGGCGTATCATTATTGATTTTATTGCCGGTATGACTGACGATTATCTGATCAACCAGTTTCGCAGTATCTTCATGCCCGACAGCTATGGATACAAGCTCAACGAAGACCGGGCCCGGTAATGGGCGCCCGTGACCCATCCGGGCTGGATGGGTCACGGGGGATTGGGTGCTGAGCGACCGACAGGCTCTTACAGGCGTGCGCGGATTGAGTTTTCAAGCTGCACAAGGTCGGCAGCGAACTTGCGGATTCCCTCAGAGAGTTTTTCGGTGGCCATGGCATCTTCGTTGAGCATCCAGCGGAAACTCTTTTCGTCTGCCAGGATGCGCTCAACCGGCCGGATGCGTGCCGGGTCAAGCTTGCGCGTGAGTGTGCCATCTGTTGCCTCGAGTTCCTTGAGGAGCGAGGGCGCTATCGTCAGGAGGTCACAGCCAGCCAGTTCAATGATCTCGCCAATGTTTCTGAATGAGGCCCCCATGACTTCGGTCTTGTGCCCATGGTGCTTGTAATAGTTGTAGATGGTTGCAACCGACAACACCCCCGGGTCTTCAGGGGCAGGGATTGAATCGACCTTGCGGTCCTTTTTGTACCAGTCGAGAATTCTGCCAACAAATGGTGAAATCAGGGTTACGCCGGCTTCGGCGCATGCCACGGCCTGGGCCAGACTGAAGAGAAGTGTCAGGTTGGTATGAATCCCTTCTTTTTCGAGCACCCGGGCTGCCTCAATGCCTTCCCACGTTGCGGCCACCTTGATCAGTATCCGTTCGCGGGGGATCCCCGCCCCGGCATAGAGCCCGATCAGGTCCCGCGCCTTGGCAATGGTGGCTGCTGTGTCAAACGAGAGTCTGGCATCCACTTCGGTTGAGACCCTGTTGGGGACAATCTTGAGAATCTCAAGGCCGAAATTAACTGAAAGCCTGTCCATGCAGAGCGAGAGTCGCAGTTTTGGGTCGGCGGTCTGCGCGCTTGCCCAGGACACAGCCTCATCGACCAGATGGGCATATCTCGGGTCGCTGGCCGCCGCATAAATCAGTGAAGGGTTGGTGGTTGCATCAGTCGGCCTGTATTGCCGCATTGATTCAAAATCTCCGGTATCCGCCACAACCTGTGTCATGCCTTTCAGTTGTTCCAGAAGACTCATGCCATTCCTCCCTGTGGTCCTTTGTGTATGCTCAGCCCCTGTCCGGGGCAGAGATGCTCTCAAGCAGGCGCAGCAGGCGCTCTTCATCCTCTGCCGGAACAGCCTCAAAGCTGACCCCGATCTCGCACTGGCGGTATGCGAGCTGGTGAATCCAGCGGACTGTCCCGCTCATGGTTATTCCTTCAGCCCCGGACTGGACTGTAATGGCTATTTCATCCCCCGGGACAGCGTTGGCGCTTCCGACCAGCTTGAGTCCGCCCTTGCTGAGATCAAGCGAACGCGATATCCCGCAGCCATGGTCAGCTCCGTCAGATCCGAAGAGCTGATACTTGACTGGCAGGGTAAGCTCAAACCGTGGATGTTGTCGTTTGTCAGTGCCTGCCTTCATCCTCACCTGCCTCTGCGGTCCGGCCTCAGTCATACGAGCAGTATATCGGTTGCCGGACAGGAACACAAGTACTGCATACCGGATTATATCCGCATCCCGGTTTCTCCGCCGGACAGGAGAGAGATCTCTTGGGCAATATCCTGCGAGTCATGGCTGCTGTCCAGTGCGGCATGGACAACGTATTTTCCACACAGGTCCGCAGAGCTGCACGAAGGGGAGGCGGTGCCTTCCATCCCCGGGCTTCCCCAGAGCCAGATCTCACGTCGTCCAAGCCTGCGGCAGAGCCAAAAACGGGCTTCGGGATGCGCATGCGCGTAGGCGTCCGCCGCCTGCATCAAGGCCATATCTCCGCTTGCCTGCCCGGCATGAGGTTCCAGGGGATCCTGTGGATTCATCGCAGATCCTGCAGTCTGCCTGAACAGGCAAGGATGCGGGCATGATCCTGTACACGGACAGCCGAATCCGTATCAGGATACGGCGTGCCCCCGGTGGCTGGAGGCTGTTCCCCATGATTCTTCATACAAAGAGGTCCCGCTCTCCGTTTTGGATCCTCAGGAGGAGTTCCCTTGTGTGCTGCTGCAGTTCGGGAGGTGTAATGCCGGCCAGCTCTCGTTCGACCAGGGCTGCTCCGACGGATCTGGTTTCGGGGGAGGCATAGTCGAGCAGATATTCCATAAAGGTCAGGACTGCATTTGGCCGGCACATGTGCTGGATCTGGCCTTTTTTGGCAATGCACATGAACTGCCGCCCAGTCCGGCCCAGGCGATAATCGGCTGTGCAAAATGAGGTGATCCGTCCCCGGGACGCCAGCCAGCGGATGCCTTCGTCAAGGGTCCTGGTGTCGGAGAGGACAAATTGCTGGCGCGAGTGATCCTCGCGGGCCTGGCTGTAGGCGCCGACCCCGATGTTTGAGCCAAAGTCAAGTTGCGTCACTCCAAGGTCAAGCGCCCTTTCGCGAACAGCCGCCGGTTCGCGGCAAGTCAGGATCATCCCCGTATACGGTACCATCAGCCTGATGATGGCCACAATCCTGATAAACGTGTCATCATCAATGCGCCATGGGGCCTGCTCGATATAGGGTGTGTTGACGGCTGGCTCAATCCGGGGGAAGGATATCGTGTGTGGGCCGACACCTCCAAAGCGTGTTTCGAGGTCAATGGTATGGGCCAGAAGGCCAAGCAGCTCAAACCGCCAGTCGGAGAGGCCAAAGAGGGCGCCCATCCCGACGTCATCGGCGCCGGCTTCGAGTGAGCGGTGCAATGCGTACAATCTCCAGCGGAAATTGGCCTTCAGGCCGGAGGGATGCATCTCGGCATACGTTGTGCGGTTGTATGTTTCCTGAAAGACCTGGTACGTCCCGATGCCCACGTTTCGGAGGACTTTGAGTGACTCAACGGACAGGGGGGCGGCATTGACGTTGATCCTGCGGATCTCACCGTTGCCGGACTTGACCCCGTAGGCAAGCTGGAGGGTGTGTGCGATGTAGTCGTAATCCGAGCGGGGATGTTCGCCGTAGACCATGATCAGGCGCTTGTGTCCGGCTTCAACCAGGGCCTTGACCTCGGCCGTGATCTCGTCATCTGAAAGCTGCTTGCGTGTGATGGCCCTGTTTTCGCTGCGGTATCCACAGTATTGGCAGTTGTTGACACAATGATTGCTTGCGTACAACGGGGCAAATGTCACGATCCTGTTGCCATAGACCGAATTTTTGATCTCGCCAGCTGCAGAAAAAATCTCTTCCCACAGCGGGTGCTGGAGGGGCAGGGCAATCAGTTGTGCAGCCTCATCCAGTTCGAGGCGCTCAAGGGAGCGGGACTTGGCAATGATTTCGCGGATTCGTCCTTCGTCAGGCTGGGTCGTGTTGATAAGCCGTGTGAAGAGATCATCATCGACAAAGTCACGGCCATTGACGAGATAGCGCTCAAGCTCGTCCTCCTGCACTACCTGCTTCATCCATTCCTGTACGGTACTCATCGCTTCTCCTTTTTTCCAATGCCGGGTGCATGGCGGGCTGATGCCCCCTGCCGGTCTCATGCTTCGGGTTCAAACGTAGCCCGCGAGTGTGCACCAGGCAGTTTCCCGATTCGGCCAGACAGGACATTGACCGCATCCCGATCAGCATCAAGTACAAGCACAATCACAGCCATGTCCCTGTCCGCAAACGGCAAACCCAGTCTTCCGACGACAGATCCACGAAAGCGGGCTATCTCGGCATTGACCAGGGCAGCATTATGCCCGGGATTGCGGATGATAATGGAAAGCGTTGCCACCATGCGTCTTGCCCCGGGAAGAGAAAGGACCCCTCTCTCTTCAGGTGTGTTGTTTCGGGCACGGAACCATGGGGTTCCACAGAACCATGCATGTACCAAGTATATCGCTTTTCAGCTCTGATGTCTAATTGGGGGTATGGTCAGAAAACTTCCCCGGATGAAGCGATTGACAGCAGGAGTCCTGTGGCAATAGACTGTGATCATTGCTGATTGGCAAAGTTAACCATACCCGAGGAATACCGTGATTTCTCTCCATACAACCATCATCATTCCCTGTTTCAATGAAGAAAAGGTCATTGCCGAAACCTATCGCCGGGTCAAGGCTGTCATGAAGGAATTTAAAAAGTACGAAATCCTCTTTATAGATGACGGGAGTCGTGACCAGACACCAACCATCCTGCGCAATATCGCCCGGGCGGACAAGTCAGTCCGCGTACTCATGTTTTCGCGCAACTTTGGTCATCAGCCTGCTGTGACGGCGGGGATTCGGCATGCCGCAGGGGATGTCGCCATCATTATCGATGCTGATCTGCAGGACCCGCCGGAGCTTTTCCCCGAGATGATCAGGATTCACCAGCAGGAAGGTGCAAACGTGGTGTATGGGCATCGTACCAAGCGCAAGGGCGAATCGTTTTTCAAAAAGATCACTGCCAAACTTTTTTATCGCTCACTCAACAGTCTCTCTGAAGTCCCCCTTCCATTGGATACCGGCGACTTTCGTCTGATTGACCGCAAGGTGATGGACGCATTTTGCCAGTTTGGCGAAAAAAACAAGTACATCCGGGGGATCATCAGCTGGCTCGGATTTTCCCAGGCCCCGATTCATTATGTCCGCGAGGAACGTTTTGCCGGTGAGACCAAGTATCCCTTTCGCAAGATGGTCAGGTTTGCCACGACCGGGCTGCTCTACTTTACAAAAAAGCCACTCAAGCTGGCCATGCATCTTGGCATGTTTTGCGTGTTTGTCGGCCTGGCGATGGCTGCCTGGGTGCTCTGGCTTCATCTTTCGGGCGATGCCAGTGTTGCCAGGGGCTGGCCTTCGCAGTTGATAACCATCATTTTTTTCGGGGGCGTGCAGCTTTTGACTATCGGCGTTCTCGGAGGGTATATCGGCAGTATCTTTGACGAAGTCAAAAACAGACCCGAGTACATCATCGGTGATGCCATCAATTTTCCCGAGCACAAGCCGGGAAAGAAACACAGGTAACGCGCAATGCCCTTTATGTTCACTCTTGCTGCAAAGCTCAGGGCGATGGACAAGACCAACCGTTTTTCGGCTGCCCTGGTGGCCGTGTTTGTCCTCGCATCAGCCACGTTTATGATCAATTACCACCGCCCCTCAGGGATGTTTTGGGACGAAAACTACTATCTGACTGCCGTACAGAAATACACGGACGGATATGTGTTTTTTGAGTCCCATCCCCCCCTGGGCAAGCTCTTCATGGCCCTGGGTGAAAACGTCTTTGGCCGCAATGATCATCTTGACCGGAGCGCCTTTACCCTGACCGAGAAGATTGATACGGTTCCCAAGGGGTATTCGTTTATCGGGGTACGGTTTTTCCCGGTCCTCTTTGCCGTCCTTGGGGCAGTGTTGTTTTTCCTGATCCTTAACCGTCTGATAGGCAAACCGTTTTTTGCCTTCATTTTTTCCGGCTTTTACGTTTTTGAAAACGCCTTTATCCTGCATTCTCGTGGTGCCATGCTGGACAGCACCCAGCTTTTTTTCATCTTTGCGGCTATTGCCCTCTTTATTCGCTACACGGATGGCGGCAGGCCAATTCGCCAGCGCCAGTACTTCGGGCTTGGGGCTGTCATCGGGCTGGCCATCATGGTCAAGCTGAATGCCGCATTTTTGCTGTTGCTGTTTCCGGTTCTCTTTCTCTACGAACATCGTGCCAGCATCAAGGAGCGCTGGCTGCGGCAGCGGGCGGCCTTCTGGCTGGACTTGCTGAAAAAAACTGCAGTTTCCGCCGGGGCGATTGCCCTTGTCGCCTTTGCCGTGTTTATGATCCACTTCTCACTCGGAGACCGGATCCCCGGCGGGCAGACCCAAAAAATATCTCCCGAGTACCGCTCGATCATTGCGCGTGGTGAAACCGGAAACATCTTCAACTTTCCGATCATGCTGCGCGATTATGTGGCATACATGTCGAGCTATCATGAGAATGTCCCCAAATTTCGCAAATACGACGAGAGTGACAACGGCAGTCGCCCTATTACCTGGCCATTTGGCGAAAAGAGCATCCGCTACCGCTGGAACAAGACCGGCGGGCATGTCCAGTATCTCTACCTGCAGGGAAACCCGGTTATCTGGATTTCCGGCCTGATCGGGCTGGCGCTGGCCTTTGCACTTGTCTCGGGCAGGCTTGTTTTCCGGCACAGGCCTGAGGATCCTGCACGAAACAGGCTCTTCTGGTATATCACCTTCTTCTTCGGGTTATACGCCATCTATATGGCCATGATCATGCGCATTGATCGTGTCATGTATCTCTATCATTACTTCATCCCGCTCTTTTTCTCGCTCTTTCTTGCAGCGCTGGTCTTTGCCTACATCTTCCGTGAAAAGGTGGAGCAGGGCGACCGGGTGCTGATGATCGCCTGTGGGATCTTTTTTGTCGAAATACTTGCGGCGTTTGTCTTTTTCATGCCGCTGACCTACTATTTCCCGCTTACAACCCGCGAGTTCCTTCAGCGGACATGGCTTGATATATGGGAGCTGAAATATGTCCAGTAACAAAAAACAGTCTGCAATGGTCGCCGGCGTAGCTTCCATTTTTCGTGCGATCAAGTGGCGTGATCCTGCCTGGGTTTTTCTCGGAATCGTGCTCCTGGTTGGTATCGCGGTTATCAACCAGATGCTTCCGCCAGGGTTTCTGAGTTCATCCGGAAAGCTGATGCATGTTACCATCGAACACCAGAAAAGGGATATCTCCCATATCGACCAGCCGCGGGACACCTTCGCCACCGACGAGTTCTATATCGATACGATTGATTTTCCCGCCGGGAATTCATTGCGGCACGAGAAACTGGGGAATTACGACTTTTCAAAAAACTTTTTTACGCGGATTGAGGGCACCATGGAGGTTGAGACTCCGGGAGAATACCGGATGATCGTTGCTTCTGATGACGGGTTTCGCCTTGAAATCGATGGTCGCATGATCAGCCAGCATACCAATGACCGCCCGATGAGCGAGACCGTCGCCGGCATCCGTCTCGAAAAGGGCCGGTACCCGTTTGTGTTGACCTGGTTTCAGGGCTTTGGCCAGCTTGGGCTCAGGGCCTGGTATGAAGGCGCCTGCGGGCGCAAGCTCTTTGGCGAATCAACCTCCTGCATACGGTTTTTGACGTCCGGGAAAAAAGGCTGACGGGATGCTCCGCAGGCTTGTCCCGCAAGAGTGGCGCAGCGAACTGGGCAAGATGTTTCGCTTTGCTGCGGTTGGCGTGCTCAATACCGTGATCGGGTTGGGGACTATTTACCTCCTGCAGATCGGACTTGAGCAGGACTACCGCTTTGCGAGTGCCGTAGGGTATACGCTGGGTATCATCAACAGTTTTGTGTTGAACAGGGCCTGGACCTTTCGCAGCAGGGACGGCAGGATAGCGCGCCAGGGGCTGCGCTTCATGGCTTCTGCCGGAATATGCTGGCTGATCCAGCTTGGTTTTCTCGTTTTGATGGTCGAAGTTGTCCGGGTTCACGAAGATGCTGCCCAGCCTGTCGGGATGGTGATCTATACCGGCCTGAACTATCTGGCCAACCGGTTTTTTGTCTTCAGCGGACAGGGGGCCGAGCCTCGTTGAGGCCGGGTCTTGTTGTTTGTAAACATTAAACCCGGCCTTTGCGGGCCGGGCTGTTGTGGTTACTGCCTCTGTCTTTCCCTTGTTACTTGACGGATATCAGCCGAAAGATCTGGTTTTCCGGTTTGACGGTCAATTCTTCAAACTGGACAAGCGGGGCGCCCGTTTCTGTGCTGACTCCAAAAACAGTCAGCAGTTTTCCGCTCTCAAGCGAGCGGATACGGTATCCACTGCCCTCCCGGACGAATGTCCAGATCTGGTTGCTGGCGGAGCTTCCGTTGTCGTTCCACTGGACAACCGAAGCATTATTGTCACGAGATTTCCCCTGAACGTCCAGGCAGAGTTTGCTGTGCTCTGAAAAAATCTTCCATTGGCTGTCGTTGCCGGCCCTGACCAGTTTCCAGACCTGGTTGGGGCTTGGCTTGTCCTTGCTGTTGATCGTCCACTGTACGATCTGCTTCCCCGCTTCGGTGCTGGCCGCCGGGACGTCAAGCGCCATTCCGCTGGCCTTTGAAACAATGATGTAGCGGCCCTCGTGAGCCGGGTCTGCACTCCCGGCTGCGCAGGAGACCATCAGTGATGCCGTTGCAACGGCCATGATGCAAAACAATGCCCTGTACATCATATCCCCCTGATTGTGTAGTATCAAATCGCCCTCAGGCTTTTTTTCCTTTTTCCTGTTCGACGGCCAGCCTGTCCCTCTCGACCATCTTTTCAACGATCCGGAGCATTTCGTCATCGGCTGCAATTCGTCTTGCGCGTTCAAGCAGGCTTTCGGCGTCGGGGAACCGCTTGAACAGCCTGTAGCAGTCGGCAACGATGATCAGACACTTGAGGTGGTTGGGGTTGAGAAGCAGGAGCCGCTCTCCATACTCTACAGTAATGCGGATGTGATACTTGAATTCTTCCTTGCCCTTGTTGCTGTCGTAGATATCCTTGGCGATGCGTCTGGCGGCACTGACAATTCCGAAGAGGAACCCTTCGTTGAGGGGCGCGATCCGTATTGCATACTGATAGACCCGCATTTCCTCGGCGGTGTCTCCGGCCTCGTGCAGCAGGTTGGCCAGCCGTTCGACAACCTCGACATCCGGATAGAGATACATTGTCTTGCGCAAAAGCTGGATCGAGCGGGACGTGTCCTTTTCGGCAAACGCCTTCAATGCGCTCGAGCGAACCGCCTCATAGTCCGGAGGGATCACAAGCGGGGACTTTTTCCATTCGACACGGATGAGGGTAAAGTCATCGGTCAGTTCGGCGCTTTTTTCAACGGCTGCAACGACCCCTGCAAGATCACCGTTTGCTTCCTCGATGCAGCGGAGGAAGCGTGTTTCGTCCTCATTGATGATCCGCTGTCCTGTCTCCTCGTCATGCCCGATGATGACGTCGTCGCGACCGTCAGAGCCCAGATAGATGACGTCTCCCTGCTCGAGCTGGATCATGTGGATCAAAACCTTGTTTTCAAACCCGACAGTACCAATCTTGCGCAGCGTCAGTTCTTCTTCGGTAAACGCGGCCGATCCCCCTCGATAGAGGACGGTCCAGGGGTGCTCGGCATTGAGGTAGTACATCGCTCCGGTCTCTTCGTCGATCAGACCGATGACCGCCGAGATGAGCATGCTTCCGTCGAATGAGACGAACACCCGATTGAGTTCTTCATAGATCTCTGTCAGCCATGCCTCGGGCATCTTCCCCGAGGCAAACAGCGGGGTTCGGTTGATATAGGCGTTGAATACGACGCCCATGACCAGGGCGCCGCCGGCGCCCTGGAGCGACTTGCCCATTGCGTCACCGTTGGCAAAGGCAAGATAGCGCTTGTCCATCAGGACTACTTCCCGGGCGATACAGACATCTCCACCGATTTCGCCGTTGCGCTTCTTGAAGGTGAACTTTTTCTTCTGGCTGATGTGGAAATCAACGGCCAGGGCATCGCTTTTGACTTCCTTGATGAGGAGCGGGTTGATCAGCAATGATGTGAGGAAGTAATCCCCGTCCTGCTGTACCTTGAGGGCGTTGACCTCTTCGAATGCCTGCTGCAACTCCTTCGTCCGCTGTGCGACCATGTCCTCGAGGTGCTCGGTGTATTCCTTGATATTGGCTGTCATCATGTTGATCGTCTTGGCCACAAGGGTAAACTCATCGCCGGTGGCGAGGTCGATTTTGACATCGAAGTCCTTGTTCATGATCTTGGCGAGGTTGCTGTCGATGATACCCAGCGGATGGAGTACGATCCGGTTGATCAGAACCAGCAATGACCCAAGGATAAGCATGAGGCTGATGACCAGGAGGAGGATAAACGGCACAAAGATGGAGTACAGGAGGGCGTTGACATCCATCAGCACAAGGATGTACCAGTTGGTTGAGCGGAGATTGATAAGCGAAAACGAACCCATGTGGCTTTTGCCTTCATAGTCGATGAATTCGCTGATGACGGACTGGTTTTTTGCCTCGTCCAGCCGCTTCATGATCCCGCGGATCCTGTTTCCGTCTTCGCCTGTAAGGTAAAAAATGGTCCGGTTGTCAATGTACTCTGCCTTGATATGGGCCTTGACATGCCCCCGGTCATTGAAAAGGATGACGTAGGCACCCTCGGAAACCTTGGATACCATCTGGTTGATCATTTTTGAGACATCAAGGCCCGTGCCGGTCACGCCCAGCAGCTTTTCATTTTCCCAGACGGGGACATATACCCAGAGCTTGGTTGTCAATAACTGCGGGTTATAGGATATGTCGATCCCCAGTTCGCGCTTTCGTGATGAGGTCCAGTACCAGGAGTCGGCAGCGATGTCCCGGGAGAGGGTATTGAGGAAATTTCCGTTGACATAGTAGCTCTTCGAACTGTCGATGGCGGCAAAGGTGTCCGTGTCCTTCAGGAGAATCCGCAGCTTGCGGAAATTTTCGAGGGCCATCTCCTTCAGGCCACGGTCGTCCTCGCTTTTCATCCAGTTCCGCAGGATGGGGTTTTCAGACATGTACTGGGATGTGTCAATGTTCCGGTCAAACGTCTGGCTGAACTCGCTCAGTTTGGCCTTGAGGATCTCGGACGTGTACTTTTCTCCGATAGAGGTAAACAGTGATCCGGCGATCTGAAGGTTGATCAGGGTGCCAACAAGGCCAACGGCAATAAATATCAATGCCGGATAGAGCGTCAGCTTGACCCTCAGACTCTTTGCTTTATGCAGATTCATTATGATTCTCCTATCAGCGCAGGGCGAGGAAACGAAAGCGGGTGTACAAACACCCACCTCCCCATCATCGGTACAAAACCCGTGCTGGTTGCATCAAAAAATTGCGTGTTCGACACCGTAGACCATGATATTGTCTCCGTTCGGGCCTGTCAATCAGATAAAAACACGGCACTTTTTGGTATTGGGCCGGCCTGGTGCTGAGCCGGCCGCCTCCTGCTTCTCTTCAAAAACTTCGTGGGGGCGGGGGTGAGTGAAGTGTTTTGGGGTGGCTTTTGTCCGCAGATTGCACAGATGGAGACAGATTGCTTTCGTATGGCCGCTTGTTCCGGTTGATCTCGCAGCGCCTCGATGATGTGCTATATTGCCCGAGGACTGCGCCATGACTGCGGGGTACGGGGATAGTGCAAGACTCCGGGAGTATTGCGCAGGGTATTATAATGCTGTCATGTGACTCCGGGAGTCGTAAAAGGTTATTGCGTAAATGCAATAGGCACCCCAGATTCTCAGGTGTGCTGGAGGATCGCTTCGGTCAGCATGGTGGCGTCGGCGACGCACTGCTCGCAGCGGTTTTTGAGAGACTGACTGACAAATATTGCCTGCCCTTCGGCGGTTCGCAGATCGCAGCCTGACAGGATCTCCCGGCAGACGACGGTACCATGCTGTTTGGCAAAGGCATTGAGAAGGTCTTGCGTGAGGGCATAGGTGTTTTCGGTGGCTTCACGACCGTTGATTGTGTTTCGGCCATGCAGGGTTCCGAGTACCATGACTGCCCCGCTGACGGCACCGCAGACTTCCTGCATGCGTCCCAGGCCGGCACCAAATCCTGTGGAAAGCTGCAGGCCGACATCTCTGTCAATTTTCGTCATGTCAGAAAAAGCTGTCAGGACGGACTGGGCGCAATTGTAGCCAGAGAGAAAGAGGTCAACGGCAGCCACGGCTCTCGGGGAGTGTGTCTGTGCGGAGAGTTCAGTAGCATCATTTTCCATACACATCCTCCGGGTCAAACAGGCGCTTTTCGACGATGACGGGTTCAGCATGTCCCGTGCCGAGGGAGCGGAAGAAGCAGGAGACATAGCCCTCATGGCAGGCGGCCCCCCCCTGCTGGTCCACGATGTAGAGCACGCTGTCCGCGTCGCAGTCGACGCGGATCTCGATGATGCGCTGCATATTGCCCGAGGACTCGCCCTTTTTCCACAGCCTGTTGCGCGAGCGGCTCCAGTAGTGGGCCAGCCCGGTGCGGCAGGTCTCTTCCCAGGCGGTCTCGTTGATCCAGGCCAGCATCAAAACTGCATTGCTTCCATACTCTTGTGTGATGACGGGGAGGAGGCCGCCACCTTTTGCGAAATCGGGTTTCATGCTGACTCCTTTGGTATGTCTCAAGGAGAGACACACGATCGTTCGTCTCTCCTCGGTGTTGCCTACTTGGGCGACAGTCGCTGGCGCAGGGCCTCGTAGGCCACAAGGGTGGCCGACTGGGCGATGTTGAGGGAATTGACGATCCCCTCCATGGGGATCGAGACCCGGGCGGCCGCCTGGGCAAGCCAGAAATCACCCAGCCCTTCGCGTTCCGCGCCGAAGGCGACCGCTGTGCCGCCCGGCCTGGAAAAATCAATCTCCCAATGGGTGATGCTTCCCTCGGGGGAGGCCGCGTAGAGGGTGATGCCTTCGCTGGTGAGCCAGCCTATGGCCTCGTCGGGACCGCACTCGGCGAGCGGAATCGTAAAGACGGTCGCCTTGCTGGCGCGCACAACATTCGGGTTGCCCATGTCAGTCCGGCAGTCCGAGGCGATGATGCCGTCGATCCCGGCCGCGTCCGCCGAGCGCAGGACGGCTCCGAGATTGCCCGGTTTTTCGACGGAGTCAAGCACGAGGAGGGTGCGCGGTCGTTCATCCGCCTGTCTGCCCGTTCGCGCAGCGGACTGGGCCCGGTGCAGTCTGAGGCGGGCTGCAAAGGTCGCCAGATCTGTATCGGGACTTTCGGCGACCGCCAGCCAGGCATCAGGGTGTTCCCTGTAGGCTATCTTTGCCATGACGGCCTCGCTGACCTCGACGAGATCGACTCCGGCAGCCCGCAGGGTTTCGCCCAAAACCAGGTCGGAGGCCCGCATCAGGTCCGGGCAGAGGTAGACCTCGCGGATGGCGCTGCCCGAGTCACGTGCCAGCCGGACCTCGTCATGCCCCTCGATAGTGCAAAGTCCCGTCAGGCGCCGCTCGCGTGGCTGGGACAAGGCTGCGACCGCCTTGATCCGGGGGTTGGCCGTGCTGCTGATCACGAGGGACATTCTGCCTCCAGCTGTTTTTACGTGTACCTTCAATAATATGGACAAAGCGACGGATGGTGTCATACTCTCCCGTGTGATTGATGCGGAATCTGCCGGACAGCGGCTGGATGGGGTGCTGCGCACCCTCTGTCCTGACTGGTCGCGTTCCATGGTGCAGCGTTTGCATCTGGAGGGGCTGGTCCTGCTCAATGGCCGGCCCGCCCGGGCAGCCCAGCGCATCAGGGGCGGGGAGCGGCTTGAGGTCCTGCCAGCGTCCACGCCTGCCCTCGCGCCACCGGACCTGAGCGTGCTGTACGAGGATGACATTTTGCTTGCGGTCGACAAGCCCTCAGGGTTTCCCGCGCATCCCCTGCGGGCTGGCGAGACGGGGACCGTCCTTGACGGGATGGCCCAGCTTTGTCCCGCTGTTCTTTTATCCGGGGAACAGTCCTCAGGTCGGCTGACGGGCGCGGATGACGGAGCAGGTCTGGAGGCGAGGCAGCGCAGCCTCGAGGGAGGGCTTGTCCACCGCCTCGACAATGACACCTCGGGGGTCCTCCTGGCCGCCAAGAGCGAGGCGGACCGGCAGGCCCTGCGCACCGCCCTCGAAGATCCTGCAGCGTGCAAGGAGTATCTGGCTATCGTGCACGGCATTCTTGACAGGGAATGTGACATCAGTTTTCCGGTGGCGCATGCCGCGGGCGATGCAACGCGGAGTGTGGCCGTCTTTCCCGGGGACTGGGCCATTCCAGCGGGGGCAGCCCGGGTCAGGGGCCGCGTTCGCGGGAGACCGCGGTCTGCCCAAAGCCATCTTGTCCCTCTGGAGTACGCAGCCGGCTGCACCCTGGTCCGGGTGCGGGTCCACAAGGCGGTTACGCATCAGGTCCGGGTGCACATGGCTGCACTCGGCCATCCGATTGCGGGTGACCCGCGTTATCTTCCCGCGGGCTGGCCTGCGCGCACCCCCCGGCTGGCCCTGCATGCCTCGCTGATCACGTTTCGGCATCCGCGATCAGGGGAGACGCTGCGGATCACTGCCCCGTGGGCGCCCGACCTGGTGCAGGCCTGGCAGGGGATGGGCGGGCGCTATTCAGACTGAGCAATAATGTAACGAATATTATCAATATGGCCGGATCGAATCCGCCCGGGACTGTTCACCAAAAAATCATTGATTGGCAAAGTATGAGTTGATCAGATCGTCCACCTCGCTCTGCTTGTAGGCGGCCTTGCGCTCGAAGGCCAGTTCCTGGTTAGCGTCCCGCAGCTTGTTGAGGAGGCTGTGAATCACGATCATCAGGATCTTGAGTCCGGCCGTGGGGTTGTTGCGCAAAAATCCGAGCAAACGATCGCGGGTAAACTCGAGCAGGATGGTCGGCTCGGCGGCGATGGCGTTGGCCGTGCGCGGGCGGTTCATGAAGATCGCTGCCTCGCCGATCACGTCACCCTCTCCGATGGCGCAGATAAAGACTTCTTTGCCGGTGCGCTCCTGGACGGTGATGTTGACGACCCCGCCGACGACCACGTAAAAGGTCGGGCTCTCCTCCCCTTCGGTAATAAAGCGTTCGCTGGCTTCGTAACGGGCGACGATGCCCTTGTTGACAAGATCAAGGCACTCGCCGTCCGAGAGATAGCGGAAGATGCTTGAGGTGCGGATGCGCGGCATCAATTCGGCGGCGCTCATGTCCAGTCGGGTCATGCGGGTTCTCCTTGGAGGGGTATCCCTACAAGTGTCGGTACGTGCCGGGCCTGAATGGAGAGCCTGCTTGGGGCGAGGAGCGGGACAAGCAGGGTCACTCTGCAGGGGCGTGTCCCCCGGGAGGATGCATCCCGGAGTTCACAATGCAGTATTGCAATATTTTATGCGCAGATACGCCACCGGGTAATTGCGTCCGGCTGGGACAAGGGCAGGAAGCATGCCATCCTGCCCTTGTGGGCCTCAGAATCCGAGCAGGCGTCCTCCCTGATAGACAACAAGGGTCACCAGCCAGGCCATCAGGCTGGTCCAGCCCACCATCACAAAGGCCATTTTAATTCCGGCCTCCTTGACAAAGACGCCGATGACAGCCTGGCAGGGCAGGTAGAGCAGGACAAAGACCATCAGGGCCAGCCCCCGCAGCCAGTCGGGTTCTGTGGCCTTGACAGTGCTACTTGAACCTGTCAGAACCGGCTTTTTGAAAAACGGGTCGCTGCGGAGTTTTTCCTGGAGCGCGACTGAGGATTCGTCCTCCTCGCCTCCGATCGCATAGAGCGCTCCCATCGTGCCGACCACGATTTCCTTGGCTGAAAAACCGGCGATCAGGGCCACCCCGATTTTCCAGTCATCCAGTCCGATCGGGGCCAGGACCGGTGCGATCAGGGAGCCAAGCTGTCCAGCATAGCTCTGCTTCATCTCGGCCGCCTTCTGGAGGTTGGCAAGTTCGCTGCGCTGGTTGGTTTCGGCTTCAGGGATCGCGGCGATGCGTGTCTCCCAGGCCCTGCTGCTGATTTCATCAGGCTTGGGGTAGTTGGTCAAAAACCAGATCACGATGGCCGCAGCCAGGATGACCGTCCCGGCCTTTTTGATATAGGACCAGGCCTTGAGCCACATCTGGGAGAGGACTCCGCGCCAGGCCGGGAGACGGTAGGGCGGGATTTCGAAGACAAAGGGCGAGGTCTCACCCTTCCAGACAAAGCTGCGGAAGATCTTGGCCGTGAGGATGGCGACCAGGACCCCGAGGAGATA
>JAKPMW010000403.1 GCA_029548715.1 Spirochaetota bacterium
GCACTCCAGCGGGAGAGCCCCGGTACCGCCGGGATCTACTGCGATTTTGCAATGCTGCATATCAGAAACGGCGCCTGGATGCGTGCCGCTCTCGAATTGAAAAAGGGATGCCGACTCTATCCCGGAGACTACGAGATGCACTCCGAACTTGCGCGCTGCCTGCACCGTGTTGGCCGGCTGGAAGAGGCCCTCGAAGTCCTGCGTTCGATGAAGGGGGATGCGCTTGGCAATCCGGCAGTACATGTCAACATGGGCAACATCCACATTCGTCTGGGCCGCAGTGTTGGCGCCATCCGTGCGTTTCGCAGGGCACTTGAGTTGAAGGACGAGTACATTCCGGCACTGTTCAATCTGGCCACGGTGTACCATCAGGCCGGCAGTCTTGATTTTGCCGAACAGTATTATCGCAAGATATTGACCCTGGATTCCCGGCATGCCTGGTCCATGTATAATCTTGCCCTGCTGTATTATGAATCGGGTGATTATGCAACCGCGGTCCGGATGCTGAAACGCTGTCATGACGAGAATCCCTCTTTCCAGCAGGCGATGAGAAATCTGCGCTTTATCAATCTGGCCCGGGTCTGTTTTCCAAACGAGGGTCCCGAGGAGATCAAGTCCCGGAATGAACACGCCTGGTGGATCGGGGCTGCTTCAATCGGGATTGTGGTCATTTTTTCGATCGTCAAGGGGTGGTTTTGAATGGGACAGGACGAATCAGTCATGCATCTTGCCGAGGTCAACCGCATCCTTGGGGATGTGATGAAGGATGCCACGGCGACCAGTCTCCCGGATGACCGTTTCAGGGCAGCACTTTCGGCACTGATCACCATGGATGATGAGGATGCTGCCGATGCTCTCGCAAGCGTGCTTGGTGCGATAAACCAGAAAAAAAACATTCACTTTCTGAACCATCTTCTCCAGCGGGCAGAGCCCTTTGTCAGACGCTGGCTGTTTTTTTTGCTTGATGAGCTGAATACCTCTCTCGAGATCTATTTTTCGGGAAACAACCTGAAGAGGGCCTTCAGGGTGCTTGAGATCATTGCGGGGTACAGTGATGCGCGGACACTGGCAATCCTGCAGATGTATATCGAAGGGTGCCGTGACACCCGGGTGGTCCGGATGCTGGATGAGTACCGCAAAAAGGCCGAGGACAGGATCTCGATGTGCATGAAACGGATCGAATACCTCGATGTTGATCCGATCATTACGCATTATGAAGAATGGCAACTATAAACGGGGCATCCCGTCAGAGCGGGTGTGGCGGGGGGTATCGGCCTGAGCCTGTTCCTCATACTGTGACCAGCCGGGATGAGCAGGACCAGACAGGGAGAGGCAAGTCAGGATGAGACGGAGTGACAGGGAGATTCATGAGAGGGCAGAAATCGAAGAGATTATCCAGCAGGCGGAGATTTGCCACCTGGCCATGGTTGATGGCGAGGAACCGTACATCGTGACCATGCATCATGGCTGGTACAAGGGCTCTCTGTATCTGCACTGTGCTTCAAGTGGAAAAAAGCTGGATATCCTTGGAAAAAATCCGGCGGTGTGCTTTACCGTGCTGGGTGGCTGGGCGACTACGCCGGGATTGAAAGCCTGTGACTGGTCAGCACGGTATCGGAGCGTTGTCGGATTTGGCCGGGCCGAAATTCTTGTTTCCGCTGAGGACAAGCGGGCCGGGCTGGACCTGATCATGGCCCGGCATGCAGCCGGCAGGCAGGTCTATGACGAAAAGGCACTTCAGGCTGTTACCGTGATTCGGGTCAATGTGACACGGATGACCGGCAAGGCCAAAGCGTAGCTGTACGATCAATGATCCCCCAGATCAGGAAAATACGCGCTGTCGGGAAGAAGTTCGTCCGGGGCAGGCGGGCGGGCTGACAGGCCCTCCTCGGCAGTCCGGGTCTGCTCGATCAGGTCGCGTGTTTCCCGCTCCCACCAGGCGTCTGTGCCAAAATCGGGAAAGGCGCGTGTAAATGAGGGATCGTCCCTGCGCCGTGCGATCCAGGCCGCATAGTGGACAAAGCGCATCCCGCGCAAAATTTCAATCAGCCGGAACCATGCCGGATCAAAATCGGCAAACAGGGTGTACCCTTCGAGAAAGGCAGCCCTCAGTCCAGCGGCTGCGTCACCGCGGTCAGGAAGCAGCATCCAGAGATCCTGCACAACAGGTCCGGTCAGGCAGTCATCAAAGTCCAGAAAAAAGATCTGTGAGCCATCGATCAACAGGTTTCCCGGATGGCAGTCACCATGGATACGTTGCATGGGCACACCTTCAGACCCGGTCCTGTAGAGCCCGGCAATCCGCAGGGCCGCATCCCGGTAGGCGGTACGGCAGTGGGCGGGAATCAGCGGATCGAGTTCGGCCAGAGGCTGTTCGACAAAAGAACCGGCAGAAAGGGTCTGCCTGTGGGAAAAGCCACTCTTTGCACCTGCGGCATGCATCCGGCCCAGGAGGCGGCCGATATGGCGCATGCATTCAGCGTCTGGTTCTTCAAGTCCGCGGCCCCCTGTTTGTGGCCAGACAGCGTACAACAGCCCCTGATACTCGTGAAGGCTGCTGCCCTGTGAGACAAGGGGGGAACAGACGGGGATTTCGAGGGCTGCCAGTTCAAATAAAAACGCATGCTCTTCAAGAATCGTCTCGCGTGACCATCTTCCCGGACGGTAAAATTTGGCAACACAAAAGCTCGAGTCGGCAAGCATGACGCTGATAACCCGGTTTTCGAGACTGTTGCGCATCAAAAAGCGGCCGTCAGGCTGATAGCCGGCCTGCTCAAGCGCGGCGAGCATGATGTCCGGCGTCAGGCGGTAAAATGAGTCATTGGCAGCATGCATGGCTTCCCCCGCGCAAAGTATACTCATACCCGGGGGGATAAAAACATCCCCCCGATTCGACGAACCGGGGGGATGACCACAAAAAGGAGGATTGTGCATGAAATGCGTACTGCCGCTTGCCGCAAACCTATATTGCAAGGTGTGTGCCATTACCGGGGAAATATCTTTAATATTATATCTTTATGAAATATAACAAGATAGATTGAATCGTATTTCCCCGGCCATGATAAACCTGCCGGCGGAATCTGTCAAACTGACACAGGGTGGGAAAAAATGCTGTTCTTTTGTGCCATAATGGCACGAATGTCAGCGGGCAGGCTCGGATTCGCGCAGGGCCGCATCAAAGCGGGCATCGTAGCGGGCGATCAGGGTCTGGCGGACATCCTCGGGCTGGAAGGCACCCTCCAGGCTGTACCTGTTGATGGTGCGGAGGTCTTCTATGCCAAGGCCGTACAGATGTGTTGCATGGGTGTAGTCGTCATTCAGATCACTTTGCTGGATCTGGGGATCGTCCGAGTTGAGGGTGACACGCACACCGTACTTGTAAAACTTGGGGAAGGGGTGCTTCTTCAGGGTCTGGACTGTGCCGGTCTGGAGGTTGCTTGTGAGGCATTGTTCGAGCAGCGTTTTGCGTTCGAGGATCAGCTCCATGGCGGCTTCGTCCTCAATGGTCCGTACCCCGTGTCCGATACGGTGGGCGTCAAGATCACGCACGGCGGTTACCACGCTTTCGGGTCCGCGAGCCTCTCCGGCGTGGATGGTTGACTTGAAGCCGGTACGCTCGTACAGGCCCTTGAATACAGAGGTGAAGAGTTCGGCCGGGTAGTGGCTTTCGTCTCCGGCCAGGTCAATTCCCACGACACCGTGCTCAAGATAGGGCTGGCAGACCTTGATATAGCGCTTCATTTCGTCGGCATCAAGCTTTTCACGTCCGAGCGTGACGAGAAATGCGATGACTATCCCGGTTTCGTCTGCAGCCTGCCTGGCTCCCTCGATCACTGATTCGATCACCGCTTCAATGGCAAAACCGCTTTTGCGGGCATAGTGCTCGGGAGAAAAGCGCATTTCGAAGTACATGATGTTTTCTTTGGCGGCATCAACCACGGCCTCATAGGCAACTCGCCGCGGGTCATCCAGGGTTGAATACCAGTCGGCCCTGAATTTGGAAAGAAAGGTCAAAAAGTCGGGCAGATCGTGTTCGGTCATCTGGACGACCCGGCGGAAGGCCTCGACATCGTCCAGGGGAAGATCAACCAGATTGCGCTTTCGTGCAAGATCAAGCAGGGTTTCAAGTCTGAAGGCACCTTCGAGATGCCTGTGCAGCTCAACCTTGGGGAGGGCCCGGATGATATCAGGGGTGGGCCCCTTAGGCTTGTTCTTGTGCATGCGTTCGGTCCTGTGTGGAACGGTCCAGACCGTTCCGGATATCTGCTCTTACTCTTATCGAACAGACAGGGACAAAGCTTGAACAAAACATGACACGAGACAGATCACGTCATTTCCCCCGGGTGACTTTTACGAGGCTGCCCACGATGTCGATATCGTAGCCGTAGACCTTGAAGGTACCAACGGTAATTGAAACCGGGATGCGATTGGCATCATCCGTCATCCGGACACGGACACTCTGACCACCAAGCTGCTCGTAGAGCAGGGTTGGGACACTGCGGTTTCCGACTGTCAGGGGTGAATCGCGCCGGACTGCGATGTTTGCGGCCTTGACGCCCTGCCTGTTGTCGACCAAGTAGTCGGCCGAGAGGAGGGTGCCCGGCTGGGCCTGTCTGGCACGGACGAAATAGACAAGGGACAGGATGTCAAGTGTGGCACGCTGCAGGGGAATCCGGACCCCAGCGGGATTGCGCTTGTCACGGTAGAGGGCGGTTTTCGAGTTCTGGTCGATGTCGATGGTGACCTTGTCGGTCCACGAACCTTCCTGGATATCCTTGTAGACCCGCACGGGGAGGAGTGTTTCGGGATCCATCCAGACGTGGATGACGTCGTGCAGGCTGTAGTTGAATGTGGCCTTGATCGAATCGAGTGATTTTGTGTCCGCCACGGCGTGGAGCAGGCGCCGGCCGTTGAGGGTAACCGGGCCGGTAAAGGTCATGTCCTGATACCCGACGTGCAGACCGAAGACCTTGATCTGGAAGCGGATGGTTTCACCAGGTGCAAACGGAAGGGTTTGTCCTGTCAGGCTGCCGGTCGGGAGGGACAGAAGGACAATGAGGGCAAGGAGAATCAGAGAAGCTGTCTGGCGGGATTTCATGAAAGTGACTCCTGTTCACTGGGGGACGAGTGTGCTACATTATACCATACGTGGATATATAACAATAAAGTCTCCAAGGAGTCACTCCGCCATGTCCTGTC
>JAKPMW010000431.1 GCA_029548715.1 Spirochaetota bacterium
AGTAAGGAATTTCTACGAGTACTACTGACATCCATGTCGAAGTGGTACTACAGCCTGTACCCCAAAGGGCACTTCGCCTGTCTTGCGTAAGCATGGCGAAGTATCCCCTGCGGGGAATTCGACTGAAGGGCAATCCCGGGGGCAAGGCGGGGTGCATACCGGAGTTGAACTTCTCGCAGTTTTTTCTGGATGGAGATGCAAGTGGATTGTATTATTGGCGGATCGTGGCAGGAGTGACTATGGAATTTTTAGGTATTGCCTGTCTGGTTGTGATGTTCTTCTGTTTTACCATGTACTTGACGGGGCGAAACAAGAGCCGGATCGTTGCAGCGGCTGCGGTAGCAAAAATCGGCGATGCTCACGGTCTCTGTCTCGTTTCGGGAACAGCTGATACCGCTTCTCACCTGGTCTCGCCGTACGGCCAGGAGAAGTGCCTCTGTTATGAAACCATGATTGAGTATTGGGATGAGATCAGTTTCTCCGATTCCCAGGAGTCCGGTGAATGGCGTATGGTCATGCACGATCATAAGCAGGTTTCATTTCAGATCAATGACGGAACTGGCAGGTTGATTGTCAATCCGGCCAGAGCAGAAATGGAGCTTTTTTGGAGCGTGAACCAGATTTTTGGTGGCTCCCGAAAGAAGAGCGCTCTTCCGGAGCGCCTGTTGGCGCTGGTCGGCTTCCGGGCCGGAGGCTGGCCGGCCAACACGAGATTCCGCGTACAGGAGAAACTGCTGCGGGCTGGTGAGGTTGTCAGCGTTGTTGCGGATATCGGTACGCAGGGGATGAATAAATGTGCTGGTGTCATCTCGGGGCAGGAGCAATTTTTTCTGGCGACCGGCAAGCCCAAACGGTTTATCATGCAAACGAAGAGGGTAAGCAGGTTCTATCTCGTTAGTGGCTGGCTGGTGACGGCACTGTTTGTCCTTCTGCTGGTTTCCTGACACCTGAACCGCGTTGACTCGGACATCCTTGCAGAATGCCGACCAGCGATCTCCGGTCAGCGAAGAAAATGTGTTGTTCTTGTTTGGTGTGAGTGTGCCCGGGGCGACAAAACTGATCGGGGACATGGGCAGACCGGACGTCACAGGCTCCGTTGTCGGTGTACGATGGGCATTGTTTTTCTTGTCTGCATGGGTAGTGACTTCTCGCTGGATCGTATTCTCGTCCGAATGCTCCGGAGGTGTTGCACCATTTTTGGTCGAAGTCTTTTTCGCAGTCATTGGCATACTCCCTGTGCATGTGTTGTACTCGCAGGTGCGAGTCCCCTGGCCCCGGGTTTCCCCGGGGGGCAGGGGTTACGACTCATCCGTATTAGGGGAGGCCGCTTCCTCGGATTGCGGGGAGGCGATATCCTTTCTGATGGCCGTGCTGACTTCGGAAGCGATCTTCACGATGCTGTCGCTGACGGAGAGGATGAGTTGGGCGAGTATGTCTTTGTCCATTGGTGTGCTCCTTTTGCGGCGTTGTGCCGTCAGGAGCTTGTACGACTGAATCCGGTTTTTTATCGCCCAAACCATGAAATCATGGGGAGCTATGCGACGACCTTGTGAAGTGCCCGGGATTTCCTGCGTTGCTGTGAGAAAAATGCCAACAGGTTTGTATGTCTCCGGTATCGAGTCGGTGATTTCACCGAATCGAAACAACCAAGTGCAGAAGACAAGGAGGCTTGTATGTCCCGAAAACGGCATGACTGGATCCGCTACATCCGCTGGGCGAATACTCGAACACAGGTCAACAGTACATCCGAAGCAGTTGCTGCCGCGAGGGCTGTGATCGAAGCCAACTGGGGCTACGAAGTCGAGCACATTCTTGCCATCATCCTGGACACACAGCATCGGATCATCGGCACAACTCTCGCCGGAATCGGCAGTGCCACAACTGCATACTTCATTCCCGAAATCCTGTTCAAAGCGTTCTTCCGGCACAGGGGGGCCGCAGGGCTGATCATGGTGCACAACCATCCGTCGGAATCCTCGTCGCCCAGCGAGCAAGATATCACTTTTGCCAATGGCATGGCCGGGATGTGCAAGATGCTGAGGATTGATCTGGTCGACCAGTTTATCCTGACGGCGGAAGAGTATCGGTCAATACCGTTCGATCGGGATGCGATTCTGGTTCTGGGAAAAAAATGACGAAACCGCAACAAATATTGCTATTCAAGCGTATAGTATGAGAGATTGAGCACTGTGGAGGCGTATCGATACCCGATTGAACCAAAGCCTATAGGCTATGCCCGGAAAGGATGCTCCCATGTCACTGCTGACCACAACAACCATCAACCTTCAGATTGCAGCCCTCACCACCCGGCAGTCACGGAACGGTCTGACTCCTCAGGCAACCCGAGAATTGCAGCAGCTTCAGGAGATCGCTGCCTTCCTGCCGGTCGCCAGCCGGGCCATCAAGCAGGCCGTCGGTCCCAGGTTTCGTGATGAGGTTGAGTCTCTGGTCATCGGGAAATATCTCGAACTCCGAAATGCAGGAACATTGACCGAGGTGCCGCCGGCAAGATACATCCGACGCATGGTCCAGACGGCTGTCGCCAATATGCACAGGCAGGATTGTCGGAGTGCCGGGATTCTGGGTGATGACCAGGTGCGATACCCGATGACAACGGACACAACCATTTCGCCGGTCGCGATGGTCTCGGACAACGTCGTCACAGGATATGAGTATGCGGATA
>JAKPMW010000448.1 GCA_029548715.1 Spirochaetota bacterium
CATGCCTTTTCCGCTTGTCATGTGTACCCTCCGAATGCTGTTGGGCCAAGTATAGCACCCGGACAGGATGGGCGTCAGCACGCACAGGAGATTACAAAACCCGGCGTGCACCCCGATAGCGTGTCCGCCAGTACTCGATCCTCATGTCCGTGTATTCCACTGTCTTTCCCGCCCGGGGCGAGTGGATAAAGCGGTTGTTTCCCGCGTAGATTCCAACATGGGAGACACCATTGCCATAGGTATGGAAAAATACAAGATCTCCCGGCTGTGGCTGTGCCACAGGAGGCAGACGGGAAAACTGCCCGGCCGCCGTATGTGGCAACTGGATCCCAAGCTGGCGAAAAACAAACAGCACAAACCCTGAACAGTCAAACCCGCGCGGATCGCTGCCTCCATAGCGGTACGGTGTGCCGAGATACCGTTGCGCGATGGGAAGAACATCGGCCCGCTGGCCTGTCACACTCTGCGCAGTGCCATGGTTCGTACGTTGCTCGGCCCGAGCCGAGATGCATCCTGCCACAAGAAATATCAGGGAAAGGCTCATGATACTGCAGGACCAAAAGCGCGGGATTCGCATACATCCTCCTTGCTGGACAGATCATCCAGTCTATCTATCGGCGTGTAGAACAATGAGACTGACACCGGATAGGACAGAGATTCCGAAGCAGCCCCCGATATCATCCCGCTTACAAGAGGAGACTTCGTCCGAATGCATTTGGGGGAATACACATTGTGATTTTTCAGGACACAATGCCCGGCCTGTATGCTATACTCTCTTCGAACACGGCTCCGGCACCCGGGGCAGACACTCATTGATGGAGATATCCCTGATGACACGGTGGTTTGCGGTCTGTTTGTGCGTCTTTGCAGTTATCGGATCCGGTTGTTCGGATGACGAGCCGGCTACTGGCAGCCTGATTTCGGCATCATCTTCGCAGGCGACAAGCCAATCGCTTTCTGGCTCGTCATCCAGTTCGACAAGTCTCTCTTCAACTGCAAGTTCATCGACTGCCAGCCTGTACCTATCCGAATATGTTGAAGGATCGGGCAACAATAAATATATCGAGCTGTACAACCCGACCCCAACTGCAATCAACCTCAGTGGCTGGAGCCTCAGGACGTATGTCAATGGCGCAGCTTCGCCGACCGCAACACTCCCACTCTCCGGCTCCGTCCCCGCAGGCGGGACGTTTGTCATCAGGCGTGAGCCCGCCGGGACATGGACCGGCAGCGCTGATCTGACTGACAGCGGGGATACGCTCAATTTCAACGGCAACGATCCTGTCGGCCTCTACTCGGGCTCCACACTTGTGGATATTGTGGGCACACCGGGTGATGCCAGTGACCATCTCAATGGATATGACCCTTGTCCGCAAGCCGGGCAAGTCATCAGCAGCCACCTGGTCCTTGTCTGACTGGTACCAGCACGGCCCGGATACACTCTCGTTTTTGGGGGCCCACGATCCGGATTCAAACAGCGCCGAGCCGGGCTCGAGTGCGACGGCCCTTCCGGTCACGTATCCCCTTGGGTCAGCCGGAAGCCAGGTGTACATCAGTGAGTACTTTCAGGGTGACGGGAGTGACAAATATATCGAGATCTTCAACAACACCACAGACACCAGGGTCAATCTGTCATCGTACCGCCTCGTCCGCATTGATATCGACAATACAACCGGCGCAACCAACCTTGCCAATAGCTGGTGCCTCCAGCTCACAGGTGAACTGGAATACTACCACACCCTTGTCATCGTCAACGGCGGATTCTCGGCGTCACGCCTGACAACCGTCGACACAATCCCAACAGCCACCACGATGGATGCGTATTCGACATACCGCAAATTTGTCGAAAGTGCATCATTCTATCCGAGGGCGATCTGCTATTTTGGGGGCAACGATCCCGTCTATCTGGTCAAGGATGGCACAGTCATCGATGCAGTCGGGACCCCGGCCACCTCTGTCTCCTGGGGTGACAAGCGGGCCTTTGTGCGCAAGTCTGGTAAAACCGGCAGCCCTGTCTGGGATATTGCTGACTGGGATATCATCGATACGATGACCCCTGCTCCGGGAAGCGTCTACAACGACGGGAGCGACGAAAACGCCGGCGGGCATATCCCGTAATCCAAAAGCAGGAGGAATGCGAATGCGCTGGATCTGCACCAATTGCGGCTATATCTACGATCCTGCAACCGGCGACACCGTCGGGGGGATTGCACCCGGGACATCCTTTGACGATCTCCCCGATGACTGGGTCTGCCCGGTCTGTTACGCAAACAAGGACCGCTTTGACCCGCTTGATTGACGACAGGGGAAACCACACGGGACAGGTCTGGGCCCAGGCAAAAAGCCGCCGGAT
>JAKPMW010000012.1 GCA_029548715.1 Spirochaetota bacterium
TAGCCTTCGTCGGTGATTCGACAATGACGAGAATCTTTCGATCTGACTTGTCAGTGCGCACTGCCATCCTGTCCGCCTTTGTTCCGTGCTTGCCTCTCCGCCGTCCTGCTCCTGACGCGGCGCATATTTCGTGAAATCTACAATTATATGGCAGGCATGAAAGAATTTTTTTCAGGCAACCCGTGTGAGTCCATAGCCCTGCGAACCAAACCGGCGAATCCTGCCCTCAAGTTCAAGACGCATGCACAGCGTCATGACCTGCTCGACCGGCATCCGGCAGGCATCAACAAGGGCGTCCAGGGACAAGAACCCGCATCTGATCGCCGCCAGAATCCGCTCCTCATTCTCCCCGGACAGCGGCATCTCAAGCTGGCTATACCCGGTCTCATCCCCCAGGAGTTCGCTCCCGTCAATGATCACTCCGGCCCCAAGTCCGGCCAGCCGCAGGCAGCCTGCACCAGCGGGGCATTCGGGGGGCCAGAGACAGACATGAACATCCTTCCCGATGGCCAGCGCTTCAACAACGGTCGTATGCGTCCCCGAACGAACCGGCGCCTGAACCACGATCAGCTCATTCCCGAGTGCCGCCATCAGCCTGTTCCGCACAGGAAAGCGCCAGGCCGTAGCTGGTGTGCCGGGCGGATATTCTGACACAAGGGCCCCGGATTCGGCGATACGCCCAAAAAGCAGCCGATTATGTGCCGGATAGAGTCTGTCCAGTCCACCTCCCAGCACGGCCAGTGTCTGCCCGCCCGCCTCAAGGGCTCCGGCATGGGCAGCACTGTCGATCCCGTACGCCCCTCCCGAGACAATGCACTTTTTTTTGGAAACAAGGATTGCGGCCAATTCGGAAGCCAGCAGCATTCCCCGTGCGGTCGGAAAACGTGTCCCAATCAGGGTCGTCATCGGTCTGGAGAGGATTGCCCTGTCCCCCCTGAGATACAGCGCGAGTGGTGGAGCGTAGAGCGTCCTGAAAGCACCCGGCCAGTCAGCATCTCCCGGAAGGAGCAGGGAGATGCCCTCATCAGCACAGCGCAGCATGGTTTTTCGGGCCAGCTCGAAGCTGTGCCCGGCACCCTGTCTCAGTCTCTCCAAAGCCCGGCGGGGAAAGGAGCCATCAGGCCGGATTCTTTGCTCAAGATCAGCGGCAAATGGATCACAATCAGCCGGCAGCCCGGCCACAAAAGCGGCAAGTGACGATCCCGGCGGAACTGCGAGGGAGAGCGCAAGACGTTCGATCCGTCTCATGGACGTCCCTTGCCCATGATCTCAAGCTTGCGGATGTTCTCGTCAATCACGGCCCGCTTGGGGGATTTTTGGGGTACCAGTTCACGCAGGATGTGGTAAATGTTTTCGGCCTTGTGATACTCCCTGCGATCATAATACACCCGCCCGAGGGCAAAATATCCCCGGGCCTCCTTTGGTTCGAGCGAGACAAGGCGCTGCAGGACCCGCTCCGCTTCATCCGTATCCTTTTTGATCACAAGAACGATCCCGCGCCCATAGAGGGCATTGCGAAAGTCCGGATCAATCCGCAGAGCCCTTTTGTAGGCCTGATCGGATTTCTCAAGCAGGTGCTCGGCATCTGCATTGTCCGGCTGTCCCCGGGAGAGCTGCCCCCAGGAAAGCCCGAGATAGTACCAGGTCATCTTGTCATTCGGCAAAGCCGCAGCCGCAAGCTGCAGGTTGCTCACGGCTGCCGTGTACAGTTCGTACTCAGCCTGGAGCATGCCAATCCGCTTGGCCACACCACCTATCAGGTGGATCTGCATCTCGTCCTCACGCTTGAGGGTCATTTTGTCGGCTTCATGCATCTTGCGTTCACCAACCTTTGTCCAGGCCCGGACAAGCTGGCTGCGCGCCTTGACCTCAGTCTCGATCGAACGGATATAGGCATCTGCCGCCCTCTCCCAGTCGGCCGGATCCTTGCTGTTCAGCAGGGAGTTTCCCTCCGCCAGCGCACTCTCACCCTCACTGCGGCAGCCCGACACGCCAACAATACAGAGTATCAGCAAGAGCCCATACCATCTTCTGCTCATCATTTTCCTCCAGCCTGAAGTACCAGCTTCCATCATACCAGAACGTCCGCCTCCCCGGCAATTATTGCACTCACTGCAAAAAAAAGCACAGACAATCGCTGCCTGTGCCGGAAAAAACATCCTGGAAAGTTCGCCGCGAGAATCAGGCGCGAGCGCCGAGTTTTCCGTCCATCATCAGGAGTCCCTGAGGATTGCCCTTGACCATCCTGAGCTTGCCCAGGATCTCGTCCATATGGGCCTCTTCCTCAACCTGCTCGTCAACGTACCAGGTCAGAAAACTCGCACTGGCATGATCCTTTTCGGTGCCCGCCAGATCCACCAGATCGTGAATGGACTTTGTGATATAGCGTTCATGCTCGAGCGACTGCTCAAACACCTCGACAACTCCGGGAAAATCACGGGGCGGCTCTTCGATAGCCTTGAGAACAACCCGCCCGCCCCTCTCGAAGAGATGGTGGTAAAACTTCATGGCATGGCTGTGTTCCTCCTGGGCCTGTTTCTCAAAAAAGTGGCCAAATCCGTCAAGCCCTTCGGAACGGAACCATGCGGCCATGGCGAGATACAGGTATTCGGAATACAGCTCACGGTGAATCTGTTCGTTGATCGCGTCCAGCATCTTGTTTCCAATCATATGGGAACCTCCTGCAGAAATTACCCGCTCGGGTACAGACAAGATAGCGCACGGGCAGTCCAAAGACAAAAAGAGACCGGGTGGGGCAACGCCCATTCCCGGCCTCACAAGAGAGGGGCAACACATATATATCAATAGCATAAACTGTGCCAGAAAGAGCCTGCCCGGATTTTTCACTCTCATGTATCTTGTTACAAATTAATAAAATACACAAGAATATCCTGCCTTTTGCAGCCTGCACAGTGCTTCGAGTCCGTTCAGATACCGCAGGAAGACAACTGTATACTTTTTTCACATATCTGCGCCCTGCCCCTGCACACTTTTTACCCACAACAGAGCGAAAATACCCGCACCTGCCGGGCTCCGGCTGCCTGCAAGACCTGTCTGCATCCACGGGTTGTCGCCCCGGTCGTGACAACATCATCAACGAGGATGATCTCCCGGCCCTCCAGGTGGGCCCCGGGAATAACTGAAAACGCCCCGGCCAGATTGTGTCGCCGCGTGCTGGCTCCAAGTCTGGCCTGGGCTCTCGTCTCCCTGATTCTCCGGAGGAGTGGCACTGAATCGTGTCCGCATGCCTGGGCATAGGCCCTGGCCAGTCTGGCTGCCTGATTAA
>JAKPMW010000017.1 GCA_029548715.1 Spirochaetota bacterium
CCGCCCAGGCCCAGGACTGACCGGCTGCGGGATGAGTCAGGGACACCACAGCAGCACCCGGACAGGCACACATGGTGTCCGTTCGCGCCGGATCGCCTTTGCCCTGGTTCCGGATGAAATTCGCAGCATCAAAAAAAAGTACCGCGAGTTTCGCATTGATATCCCCGGTGTGGCCCTCTGGGAAATAGATCTCAAATCGGGCAGCTTCAGGGCCGGGAGCGGTTTTGTCGACATGCTGGGATTCCCCGACAACCAGATTCCCTCCAGCTTCAGGGATCTCGGCCCCCTCTTTCCCCACGAAGACATGGAAACCGTCCGCACAAGACTCAACGAACACCTTCTGGGGCGAACGCCGTTTTTCAAGGTTCACCACGGCCTCCGGACTCAGTCCGGCGAAGTTGTCTGGTGCATCAGTGTCGGGAGCGTAACCGTACGCAACAGGGACGGCTCCCCCCGGCGCATCATCGGCTCAACCTGTATGGCAACCATGTACCGGAAAAACCTGCACCGGCTCAACCGGATCCTGCGGGCGCTCCGTCACGACAGGCGCAAAACCAGGGCCGCACAGACGTAAGCCGGGCGGCACGAGCGTCACGCTGCTCACCCCGAGCAAGGCAACAGGAATACCGGAACAATGAAGGCACGCACGATGATCCCCATATTTCTCGTCATCCTGATTTCGTACATCGCGATCCACGTCTTTGTCGGACGATCCCTTATTCAGAGCCTGCATGACACCACCTGGGCCCGCAGCATCACCCTGGCCATCTATATCCTGTTAGGCTCGGGCTGGATTCTCTCCTCCCTGCTGATCCGGAACGGAATCGACGGCTGGCTGGTCTCATCCCTGCATGAGGCCGGAAGCTACTGGTTGGCCTTTTTTTTCTACTTTGTCCTGCTTCTGGCTGTTCTCTGGATTCTCCATCTCGCCGCGGGCCGCATCAGCACTCTGCAGGGTCTGGCCGGATTTTTTAGCCGGGTTGCCCGCCTGCTCACCGCCGGCGGTCTGGCCCTCGCCATCACCCTGGCCGGAGCGATCAATGCCCGCGGGCTGATCGTGCGCGAGTACACCGTCCCGACCCGGTCACTGGCGCCCACCGGCGCGCCGGAGGCTGTTCCCCCTGCCGGCGAAGCCGCAAGAATTGTTTTTCTGTCCGACCTGCACATCGGAACATCAACATCCCCTGACCGCCTGCACACCATCGTCGAAACTGTCAACGCCCTCAGGCCCGACCTGATCCTGATTGGGGGCGACATCATCGACATGTCACCCGAAGAGGACAAGGAATTCGCTGCCGGCACCATCCTGCGAGGATTCCGGGCACGGCACGGTGTCTTCGCCTGCCCGGGAAATCACGAGTACATTCTCGCACCGGAAGCCGGCTTTTCCTGGATCAGTCGCACCGGAATCCGCCTCCTCGATGACGAGGCAATCATCGCCGGGGACTACATCATCGTCGGCCGGCGCGACTGGGCGGCAGCCCGCCACGGTTTTCAGCGGACCCCGCTTCGCGCAATCGTCCAAAAGCTGACAAAGACAACGAACAGCCGGCCACACAGCCTGATCGTGCTGGATCACCAGCCCCGGTCCCTGGATGAGGCGGCACAGGCCGGAGCCAGGCTCATCCTCTCGGGCCACACCCACCACGGCCAGCTCTGGCCGATCAACTGGATCACATCCACGATCTTCGAAAACAGCCACGGGATGATCAGCAAGGGCGACACGACCTGCATCACCTCCAGCGGTGTTTCCGTCTGGGGCCCCCAGGTGCGAACGAGCTCCCGCCCCGAAATACTCCTGATCAGGCTGGCCAGGGAGTAGCTGGAGCGGGAGCATCCCGGCACAACACCTGACATCGGTCGCCGCACCACCATGGTGCCATTTCCTGAAAAAAACGGTGCCATGACACCCGTCAGTATCATGTGCTCCAGTAACAGCATGGTACCGCTTTTTCTGCACCGACCAAAGCGCCGCCACCCCACGATGGTGCCGTTTCACCAAAAATTCGGTACCATGGACACCCATATGCGCTCGCCCCGGGTTTGGCAGCAGCATGCCGCTTCCTGAAAAACCGGTACCATGACACCCGTCCGTTTCTCGCGCTCCGGTTTCCGCAGCACCATGGTACCGTTTTTCCTCACTAACCGATGCCCCGCCACCCCACCATGGTGCCGTTTCACCGAAAATTCGGTACAATAGGAGCGGTTTTTCAACAGAACGCACCCGCCCCGCGCTATCTTTTTCCATGGAACGCTGGAACCGCAACCTCAGACTGGTGCTCTGGATCAGGATCCTCTTTGCGCTGATCTTCAGCCTGCCCGTGATCTCGCTCTACTGGCAGACGCACGGCATGGACCTGGCTGACGTCTTCTGGCTGCAGGCCATCTTTGCGGTGGCGATCATCATCCTCGAAGTCCCGACCGGCTACATCGGCGACCGGATCGGCCGGAAAAAGACCCTGATCCTGGCCTGTGCCATGGCCTCCATAGGCTGGTCGATCTACGCCATCGCCGACAGCTTCATCTGGTTTGTGCTGCTGGAGATCATTTTAGGGTGCGGCTTCGCCTTTTTGTCCGGCACAGACACGGCGCTCGTGTTTGAAAGCCTGCAGGCTTCTGGCAGGGCCGCTGAAGTCACCCGTGTCTCCGGTCGCCAGCTTTCGCTGTCCCACTGGGCCGAAGGTGCAGCAGCCCTCTCCGGGGGCCTGGCCGCAAGCGTGCTCTCCACGGAGTGCCTGCTTGTCGCCAGCGGCCTGGCAACGCTGATCGCGCTGGGGCTGGCACTCGGAATTTCGGATCCTCCACGCGAGAGCTACAGCCATCCACGGGGAACGCTCTACGGAATCTACAAGATCGCGCGCTTCGCCTTCCTGCGCAGCAGCATGGTGCGGTACGTCCTGCCCTTCATGTCTGTCTGCTCGCTGGCGACGATGCTCGGGGTCTGGCTCTACCAGCCACTCTGGCAGAACAGCGGGGTCCCGCTCTGGCTCTTCGGAGTTCTCTGGGCAGCCCTCTCCTTCCCCACCGGCCTGGCCGGACACTGGGCCCATCACCTCGAGCAAAAACTCGGCACCCGCAGACTGATCATGCTGATGCCGCTCTTCCCGATAACAGGCTATCTCCTCATGGCTGTACTGCCGGGCTGGACAGCACTCTGCGCCGTCTACCTCGTACCCGTGCTGCGCGGGCTGGCCCATCCGGTCCTCGCACGCTTTGTGCACGAAGAGACCTGGAGCGACAAACGGGCAACCGTGTTTTCCCTCGAAAGCTGGCTCTTTCGCCTACTCTACTTCACCTTCGGCCCCGTCGTGGGCTATGCCGCGCGCGACTGGTCCCTGGATGCCGCCTTTGCTCTCTCCGCCGGAATCGTGCTTGTGCTCAGCCTGCCACTCATGCTCCGGCTCCTCGCGGCCCTGCGGAGACGCAAGGGCGGGTGAAAGACGGTATCACGCGGGGCCGTTACTTTTTGGCGGTTGTGCTCAATCCCGGCGAAGATCCCGCAGGGATAGTACCGTCTTGCCTGTTTTTGTGCAGCGCATGCGCAAGCTGTGAGTATTTTGCATGTGTCCGCCGCCCGCTCCCGGCTGGTCAGGCATTCCACCGGAGGGCATGTCGTGCAGACACGGACTGTCCGGATGAGTGCCTGGACACAATGTGGACAGCTTTATCAGGAGGAACAGATGGCTTCCAGTCGCACGCGTTTCATTCTCTGGCTGCTCGCAGGCAATCTCCTGCTGATCGCGGGAATGCTCTCCTTTGGCCTGCTGATGTACGGACCCACGGAGCCGGACCGCCTCTATGCCATCGGCCGGCACACGGGGTCCGCGCTTTTTTTCGGAAACATGGCGGCCCTCCTCCTCAGGCTCGCCTTCCACCTGCGGAAAAAGCGCTGAGCAATCAGCGCGTCAGGCCCGGGCTGGTGACGATCACGAAGGTCTTTTCGAGATCGCGCACGAGCTGGAAGAGGCCCTTGTATTCCGCAACGCCCCAGACATCATAGCCCCCGATCCGGTGGGTGCGCCCCTGCCACGAAATCCGCAGATAACTCGTGGCCATGTCCATCTTTTGGGGTCCCGTGTGTTCGTAGCGCCCGGGCATTGAGAAAAACCCGCGCACCGTCACGGCCTCATGGATAAATTCCTGCAATTTTTCGCGCGGCACAGTGCCCCCGACCATCTCGGACGAGGCGGGTGCTCCGGCGTACGGATTCCGCCTGACCTCCCGTGCGTAGCGACCGTCACCGTCAAGCGTGATTTTTGTCGTCACCGGATACTCCGAGCCCTGCGAATCAAGCTGAAGTGAAAAACCCGACGTATCCATCGCGGCATCCGGCCGGGAGGACAAGCCCCCGGCACAGGACAGCAGCACCAACATGAGACAAAGCGCACCTGCAAGACACACTGACCTGACCATACCCGTCCTCCTGTGCCGGACTTTCATCCCGACCCGAAGAGGATGCACCCGGGCACGCAGCCTGTCAATACTGAGCGCGCCTGCCCGGCAACACATGCCTCGCCCTCGCAACTCGTTCGGCTACTCCCCTCCGGGGACTTCGCCCCCGAAAAAACGGCGACTTCGCCCCCGAAAGAACGGGGACTTCGCCTGGAGTCGCATAACGATTCTATGTTTTTGTGGTCTTCTCACCCCTGTCGCCGGGCGATCTCCTCGGCCAGGATCGCCAGTCCCCGGGGGATATCCCCCTCGGTGTCCGCGTAGTTCAGGCGCAGGCACTGCCGGTGATGCGGCCAGCCCGCAAGCTCTGCCTGATCCGGCCCGGTAAAAAACGCCTCCCCCGCGGTGACGAACACGCCCCGCGCCTTTGCCGCCCGATAGACCGCCGTCGCCGGTTCACGCAAACCCGGGAACCAGAGCCAGACGAAAAATCCGCCTTCACACTCGTGCAGCCTCCAGTCAACCCCGGCGTCCCCGAATGCCCGCGCCAGCTCGAGGATAAATTCGTCACGCTTTTTCCGGTAAAACGGGCGCACGGTTTCATCCGCCATCCGCGTAATCCGTCCGTCGGCAAAGAGTGGCGCCACCAGGGTCTGCCCGATCCCGCTCGTCGCCAGACTGATGACGGCATTGACCGTGGCCAGCTTGTGGATCATCTCCTCGGACGCGACCACGATCCCGGTCCGCACCGCCGGCAGCCCGATCTTGGAGAGGCTCCAGGTCAGGATCAGGTTTTCACTCCAGTCGATGCCGCCATCGGCAAAGACGATCCCCGGAAAAGGCGCCCCATAGGCGGCATCGACCAAAAGCGGGATGCCGCGGGCTGCCGCCATCCGGTCAAGCCGCGTCACCTCGGCCCGTGACAGCACCAGCCCGGTCGGATTGGTCGGACGGGAGAGGCAGACCAGGCCGATGTCGTCTCCGATATTCATTCCGGCAAAATCCGGCTCGTAACGGAAGGCGTGCGGACCCGTCTCGCGTACCAGGGGCAGGCGGGCCGTAAAGAGATCGGGCTCGAGTCCCTGATCCGCATACCCGATATACTCAGGACAGAGCGGAAAGAGGACGCGCCGCTTCTTCCCGTCGGGGCACTCGCCTGCCAGCATGTTGAACAAAAAAAAGAAGGCGTTCTGGCTCCCGTTGGTAATCACGATATTTCGATATGTCAGATTCCAGCCACACTCGCGGTTAAAGTAGTCCGCCAGGATTTCGAGGAACTCCCGGTTTCCCTGGGGGGAATCGTAGGCACCGAGCATGCGTTCAAAGCGCTCGCCGTCATTCATGATCTCCTGCATCCGCGTCCGCCAGACTGCCTCGATCCCCGGGATGGCCGCCGGATTCCCGCCCCCCATCATCGCGACCCGCGGATGTCCGGCATCACTCCCCGCGCCAAGGTCATCCATCATCTCGTAGAGCGCACTCTCGCGGCAGAGCTTTTCACCAAATTTTGTCAGCCTGATCATGACGGTATCCCCTTTTCACGCATCCGGCCCATGCCACACCGGTCACTCCTCATCGGTCGGCGTCGGCCACCGGATCCAGTATAGACCCAAGCGCCCGTCACCCACCAGAGGCTGTTCCCCAAAAACAGGAGATGATCCGGGCAGCCTTGCACGAAGCAGAAATATGGCCAGCATGTCCGGCACAAGCCATCCCATCCGGAAATATACCGCCCTGTCATGGCAAGACCCCGGGCTGTCTTGCGACCCACAGGCACACGACAACCGTATACGCCGAGGCCGCCCCCACTGGGGACGGCCTCGGCACCACTCACACTGTCTGACAGGATTATTCGATCACGTCAGCGGTAATTTCATAGCTATTGAAGGTCAGCATCTGCAGCGTCAGCATCGAGAGGATCGGATCAAAAAATCCGGTCTTCTGGCGAATCACGACATTGCCGTACTTCTTGCCAGCCCCAAGCTCCTTGTCAACACTGACTGTCCCGGGAAACCGTTGCAAAGACACCCGCGGCCGGTTGAAAAGCGACTGCCTCGATCGATATCCTGTGCGCCTCAAGCACTCCTGAAACCTTCAGGGCCTGGCCAAGTGAAACCTGAAGAACCCGCCCCCTGCCATCCACAGCAAGGCAGGTATCCCTCCCCGTCATGACCAGGCCCCAGACAGGAGCATCATGCGAGCTCGCCGAGAGGAGGGAAAACCCGGGAAGCGCAAGCAGGAGCAAGCCACCGCCCTTTGTCCCGACAAGAACCCGAGTCTCTTCCGCCAAAGGCCGAACCAGGGCGGTCCCGTATTCACCTGCCGGAAGCCCGTACCGTGACACAACCTGACCCGCAGCGAAATCGGTCAAAACCAGATAGCCATCGGCGCCACTGGTCAAAAACTGCAACCCATCCATCCGGACGATATCAATCACACCTGAAGTATGTGCAGGGATCTGTGCCAGCACACGACCAGTCCTGCTGTCAATGCGCAGAATCCGCCCATCCAGACATCCGGCAAAAATCTCGTCTCCCGCCAGACAAATCTTCGTTATCGAGGCACCCGCAACAAAGGCCAGCAGCCGGCCCGAGTACTGTTCACTCCGGTCATGAGTATCGGCCGGCCTCTCCGACCGTATTTCGACACCCGCAGAACAGCCCACGACAACAAGAGCCAGCCAAAGCAGGAAGCAACAACGCAGCATATTCCACCATTTTACGATTAATGTTTATTCATAATACATAGTTCGATTGCAAATGCAACAAATTTTTTCCGGCATCACTCACCACTGATATACGAATCAGGCGGACATCCGGGACAGTCCCCACAAAAAAACCGCCCCTTTTGGAGCGGCTTTGCGGCAGCGCACAGGCTTGTTCAGCGCTTTTCGAGGGCCTCGTGGATGGCGCGGGCAGCGGTCTTGCCGGCACCCATGGCCAGGATCACGGTCGCGGCTCCGGTCACGACATCGCCACCGGCGTAGACCCCATCCTTGGAGGTCTTCATCGTCTCCTCGTTGACGATGATCCCGCCCCAGCGCTCGGTCTCAAGCCCCGGTGTGGTCTGGCGGATCAGCGGATTGGGCGACTGTCCGATGGCCACAACCACCGTATCCAGCCCGATGACGAAATTGCTCCCCTCTTTGGCAATCGGCCGGCGGCGGCCTGATGCATCCGGCTCGCCCAGCGTCATCTCCATGCACTCCAGTCCGGTCACCCAGCCGTTTTCGCCGTGCACCTTGACGGGATTGTTGAGGAGCTTGAAGATGATCCCCTCTTCCCTGGCGTGATGCACCTCTTCGGCACGGGCCGGGAGTTCGTCCTCACCGCGGCGATAGACGATATAGACCTCTTCGGCCCCGAGACGCTTGGCCGTCCGGGCCGCGTCCATGGCCACATTGCCTCCCCCGACAACAGCCACCCGCTTTCCGACCCGGACCGGGGTCGGGCTCTTGGGAAATTCGTAGGCCTTCATCAGGTTGGAACGCGTCAAAAATTCGTTGGCCGAATAGACCCCGTTCAGGTTTTCGCCCTCGATCCGCAGGAAGGACGGCAGGCCGGCCCCGCTCCCCACAAAGACGGCGGCAAAGCCCTCCTCCTCGAAGAGCTCGTCAATCGTGATCGAGCGCCCGACGATGACGTTGCAGACGATCTCGACACCGAGCTTGCGGATTGAATCAATCTCGCGCTGCACCAGGGCCTTGGGCAAACGAAACTCGGGAATCCCGTACATCAATACTCCGCCCGGAGCATGCAGGGCTTCAAAGATGGTCACGTCATAGCCAAGCTGGGCCAGCTCGCCCGCGCAGGTGATCCCTGCGGGACCGCTCCCCACCACGGCCACCTTGATCCCTTTTTTGACGATCTCGGGAGTCTCGGGCTGGTGCCCGGCCATCCATGTGTCGGCCACAAAGCGCTCGAGACGTCCGATCGCAACGGCCTCGCCCTTCTTGCCGCGCACGCAGACCTCTTCGCACTGCGTCTCCTGGGGGCAAACGCGACCACAGACGGCCGGGAGCCTGTTCTCCCTGGTGATGATCCGGTAAGCTTCGTCAAAATTGCCGGCCGCGACTTCCTGGATGAACTCGGGAATCGGCACATTGACCGGACAGCCGGCCACGCAGGGCCGGGTCTTGCACTGGAGGCAGCGGGTTGCTTCCTCGATGGCCTGCTCGGCCGTATATCCCAGGGCCACTTCCTGAAAATTCCGGTTGCGGACCTGGGGCTCCTGCTCCGGGATGGGAACCTTTTTTGGACTCATATTCGCCATGCTGTCTTACCCCCTGCCGATCTTGCAGATGTGGTTTTCTTCCTCTTTGTACATCCCCTGGCGGCGCATCAACTCGTCAAAATCGACAAGGTATCCGTCAAAATCCGGCCCGTCAACGCAGGCGAACTTTGTTTCTCCGCCGACCGTCACCCGGCACCCGCCACACATCCCCGTCCCGTCGATCATGATCGGGTTGAGTGATACCATGGTCGGGATCCCCAGCTCCTTTGCGGCCAGGACGGCAAACTTCATCATGACGAGCGGCCCAATGGCGATGATCTCGTCGTACCTGACCCCGCTGGCCACAAGACTCCTGAGCTTGTCGGTGACAACACCCTTTTCGCCATAGCTCCCGTCATCCGTCGTGACATAGACGTTTTCAACAACGGGTGCGAATTTTTCTTCGAGAATCACAAACTCCCGACTGCGTCCGCCCAGGATCACGTCACAGGCCACCCCCATCTCGTGCAGGGCCCTGATCTGGGGATAGAGGGGAGCCGCACCCACACCACCACCGATCCCGAGCACACGCGTGTGCCTGGCAAGGTGTGTCGGCTGACCAAGCGGCCCGACAAAATCAACAATCGAATCCCCGGGATTGAGCGCCGCGAGCAGGCGGGTCGTGTGCCCCACGACCTGATAGATGATCGTCACCGTCCCGTTGGCCCGGTCATACTCGGCAATGGTCAGGGGGATGCGCTCACCCGCCTCGTCGACCCGGAGAATGATAAACTGGCCTGCTTCACACTTGCGGGCGACGTAAGGGGCATGCACCACCATCTCTTCGACCGCCGAGTTGAGCTGCTTTTTCGCGATAATTTTGTACATGAGGCGTCCTCGGTTGAACGGTATCTCCCGGACAGAGCAGACTGCCCGGGGCCTGTCACGGATTGCGGGTATAAGTATAGTAAAAAAAAAGAACGGGGCGTACTGCTCTGCCCCGTTCTCTCAGGCGCTGCCGAAGCGACACCCGCCCCCGTCGCGGCAGTGTCTCCAGTGTTCAGAGATGTGGCCCCAGAGCGCCGGCATCAGACGATACCCTGGTCAATCATGGCATCAGCGACCTTGACAAAACCGGCAATATTGGCGCCAAACACGTAGTTACCCTCGTGTCCGTATTCACGGGCAGCCCGTGAAGCGGCACCATGGATGGCCTGCATGATCCCCTTGAGACGGGCGTCCACTTCCTCACGGGTCCAGGCGATCCGCATCGAGTTTTGGGACATTTCAAGGCCCGAGGTGGCTACGCCGCCCGCATTGGCAGCCTTGCCCGGTCCGTAGAGCACCTTGTTGGCCAAAAAGACGTGCACCCCGTCCGGCGTCGTAGGCATGTTGGCACCCTCGGCCACAAGCCGGCAACCGTTTTTGACAAGAGCCTCGGCATCCTTGCCACCCAGCTCGTTTTGCGTGGCACAGGGGAAAGCCGCATCACAGGGAACACCCCAGGGGGTCTTGCCCTCATGATAGGTACTGCCGGAGAATTTTTTGGCGTACTCGCTGATCCGTCCGCGCTTGATGTTTTTCAGGTCCATCACCCACTCCAGCTTTTCCTGTGTCAGGCCGGCCGGGTCATGGATGAAACCGTTTGAATCCGAGAGAGTAACGACTTTGGCGCCAAGCTGCATCAGCTTTTCGGCACCGTACTGGGCCACGTTGCCCGAACCGGAGACAACACAGGTCTTGCCTTCCAGCACCTCGGTCTTCGTCTTGAGCATCTCCTCGGCAAAATAGACCATCCCGTAGCCGGTGGCCTCGGGCCGGATGAGCGAACCGCCCCAGTTGAGGCCCTTGCCCGTCAGGACACCGGTAAACTCGTTGGTCAGGCGCTTGTACTGGCCAAAAAGGAACCCGATCTCGCGTCCACCAACCCCGATGTCTCCCGCAGGCACGTCCGTGTCGGCCGTGATGTGGCGGGCCAGCTCGGTCATGAAGGACTGGCAGAAGCGCATCACCTCGGTGTCGCTCTTTCCCTTGGGATCAAAGTCCGAGCCGCCCTTGCCGCCGCCCATGGGCAATGTGGTCAGCGAATTCTTGAAGATCTGCTCGAAGGCGAGAAACTTGAGGATCCCCAGATTGACCGTGGGATGGAAGCGCAACCCGCCCTTGTAGGGCCCGATGGCGCTGTTGAACTGGATGCGGAATCCACGGTTGACCTGGACCTCGCCCTTGTCATCCAGCCAGGGAACGCGAAACATGATCACGCGCTCGGGCTCGACAATCCGCTCGAGAATCCGGTTTTTCTGGTAGCGGGGATTCCGTTCGAGTACCGGGGAGAGGGTCTCGAGCACTTCGTGCACCGCCTGGAGAAACTCCGCCTCACCGGCATTGCGCTTCTCGACAGCAGCCAGAACGTCCTTGATGTACTGCATGAGAACTCCTTGATACATATGGGTATTAATCAGGAATGATTCCGTTTGACAAACGGGTACCGCGAAATATAGCAATCGGGAATGTGCCGCTGTAATCTGTCGTATCCCTTCAAGGCATCATGAGGAACAGTCTCCGGCCGGGTCCGGTTCGGCCACAAGCGGCACAGGGCTGCCCGCCCGCTGCCGCTGGAACCAGTCCAGCACGAGCGCCAAGAGGACGATTCCCCCACCGATGAGATTGATCACCGGCGCCACCCCGTGCACGCTGTAATCAAGGAGCGCACCCGACAGGGGCTCGAGGGTAAAGATCAGGGCGACCCGGGCCGGTGTCACCGTGCGTTGCCCGACCGCCTGGGCCCAAAAGGCCAGCGCCGAACAGGCGAGTGCGGTAAATACAAGGACAAGCCATGCCTCCCCGGGGATCATGGAAAACCCCGAAACGGCAACAGCATCAACAAAGACCGAGCCGCTGTCTCCCGGCAGGAGACTGTTCACAGGCAGGTCACCGAAAGCCAGCGCCAGACCCATCGCAGGGACCCCGACCCAGAGACTCTGGTACAACACAAGGGACTCGACCCGGACCCCGCGGGCGTGGGCCCGGTCGATCCAGAGAATCTGCAGGGCCACGGCGATGGCGCAAAACAGGGTCAGGATATCCCCCGGATTGAGACGCATACCCTCGTTCCAGCACAACAGGAAAAAACCCGCGAAGGCCAGCACGAGAATCCGGCCAAAGCCGGGTTCAAGCCTGGTGCGCCAGAAGAGCCAGCCCAGAATGGGTGTAAAGACAAAATTCAGGCCGGTGATGAAGGCGGAATTGGCCGCCGTCGTCCAGTGCAGTCCGAACGTCTGCAGGAGGTTGGCCGCCAGGATCGCCAGCCCGATGGGGAGAACGGGCAAAAAGTCCCGCAGCACCTGCCTTCGCACCCGCAGAACCCAGGGCAAAACAACCAGTGCCGCCAGAAGATAGCGCGCTCCGAGAAAAAAACTGACGGGAAGCCCACTCTGGATGGCGGCCTGAACCATGACGAAGGTGCTCCCCCAGAGGAGGGCCGCGAGGACAAGCAACAGGCTGTGAACAGTGCTGAGACGCATGCTGAAAGACTCCTGCAGGAAGAAACTGCCCTGCCCTGGAATACTAACACCAGCCGAGGGCTCCCGTGGGAGACAGATCCCGCGGCATACCCGAAAAACGCGCTGCCTGAATTTGAGGCACATGCACAATCCGGGACTGTTGCAAAGCGCACTCCACCACAGGTCCCGGTTAGTTCATAATTCTGCTATGGAAATACCCCTTGCGCGGCCTTCACAGGAATACATACCACAAAACTGCGTCAGTGTGGTTCGTATCCCGGATACGCACCACATCTTCATGATTTTGTCATGCGGTCCCTTGCAGGCAACCTGCCCCGGGATTGGCGGCAAACAACCTGCAACGGCCACCTGTTTGATCAACGACAAGGCATCCGTATACTTCATACACATCCACAAGGGAGGCACGCATGGCCAGCAACACCTTTGGCGAAGTCCTGCGCATGACCACATTTGGCGAATCCCACGGCCCGGCCATTGGAGTAGTCGTGGACGGGGTTCCGGCCGGACTCGAACTTGATGAAGCACTGATCCAGCGGGATCTTGACCGCAGACGACCAGGGCAGAGCAGCCTGACAACGGCCCGGCGGGAAAGCGATACTGTCGAGATCCTCTCCGGTGTCTTTCAGGGCCAGACCACGGGCCACCCGGTTGCCATGCTGATCCGCAACTCGGATGCCGTCTCGACCGCCTATGACGACGTCAAGGATCTCTTCCGCCCGGGACACGCCGACCGCACGTGGCTTGACAAGTATGGAATCCGTGACCACCGGGGTTCGGGACGGGCCTCGGGGCGGGAGACCGCCTGCCGCGTGGCCGCCGGCGCCCTGGCCAGGTCCATCATCGCCCGGGCGGGGATGCGGGTCATGGCAGGAGCCGTACAGATCGGCGGGGTGCGCGCCTCCACTTTCGACCCCCAGGCGGTCTGGGCCAGCAATGCCCGCTCGGCCGACCCCGCTGCCGCCCCCGCCATGGAGGCCGCCATCCTCGAGGCTGCCGCACGCAAGGACTCGATCGGGGGGATCGTGGAATGCCACGCCGAAGGCGTCCTTGCCGGACTGGGTGCTCCGATGTACCGCAAGCTGGACGCCATGCTGGCCGCAGCCATCTTTGGGCTGGGTGCAGTCAAGGGCCTCGAATTCGGAGCCGGCTTTGCGGCAGCCGGCATGCGCGGCTCGGAGCATAACGACGGGATGACCCCGGACGGATACCTGACAAATAACGCAGGAGGAGTTGTCGGCGGGGTCTCAACCGGACAAACCATCGTTTTCAGGGCCGCCATCAAGCCCACACCCTCCATCGCCAGCCCGCAGACCAGCATTGACACGTCCGGGAACCCCGTCACCTGCATCGTCGAAGGCCGCCATGATCCCTGCATCATTCCCCGGATCGTCCCCGTCATCGAAGCCATGACCGCCTTTGTCCTGGCGGACATGCTCCTGCTGGCACGCGGAGACCGTATCAGCCCGAAAAAAGAATTTTTATGAAGAATTTGTGAAACCCCTGATGCGGACAAGTGTTCATGATAGAGTAAGAACCGGAGGGACATGTGAACGCAAGGGGGCAACACCATGAAACGATACTGCATGACTGCACTCGTCCTGCTGGCTGTCTGCGGGACGATCTTCGCCTTCAACCGCGAAGACATCATTAAGGTCAAAAACGGCGAAAAAGACCTCAAGCGGGCCGTGCTCGACTGGGCCAAGCTGGACGGGATCAGCATTATCGGGGCGGACATGCAGGAAGCGGATCTGCAATACGCTTCGCTCGTCGCCGCCAATCTGTCCGGCTCGCGCCTGATGCGTGCCGATCTGTCGTACGCCAACTTCTCCAAAGCCAACCTGACGGGAGCTATCCTTACTGAAGCCAGACTGAGGCAGACGGATTTTCGTGACGCCATCCTGCGCAGCGCTGACCTGCGGGGGGCAAACCTCTCGACAACCATCCTGTCCAATGCAGACCTTGAAAACGCATCCATCTCACAGCGCTTTGTCACCGTTGTCAGCAACCAGAAGGTGCGGAATTTCCATACCATCCAGTGGAAATTCTGACAATCCCGCCCTGCCCGACACGGACAGGGCAGATACTTGACAGGCACACGACATCCGGCAGATACTCATGGTATCAAACATGCTTATATAAGGCAGATATCCTGCAGGGTCGCCTTCGGGTGCAACGACAGCGCCAGCCTGCTGCGGTATCCAGCCGGACCCAGGATGAAATATGCCCGCAGCCGACAGCTTTTCAGAAACACTCCTCCGCTCCGTTGTGGCCACCCTGGATGACATTGTGTTTCACGTTGACCCGGGCGGAATAATCCGCTCATGGCATGCTCCGCTCTCGGCTGATTTATACACCCAGCCATCGGACTTCGAGGGTCACCATATCTCGGAGGTCCTCCCCCAGGATCTGGCAGAGCGTTTTGGATCCGTCTTTGAGCATGCCATCTCATCCGGCCTCGAAACACTCGAATACTCACTCGACATGCTTGGCCGCACCCACTGGTTTCTTGCCCGGATAGCCCCTGTCGAGGCAGGCGGCTGGGTAGCCGTCATCCGCAACAACACCCGGCTCAGGGAGTACGCACACGCCCTCGAGATCCGTACATCCCAGCTTGATGCCCAGTTTGAAAACCTGCCCCTGGCCACCTTCATCTTCCAGTCATTTTCTGAAGGGATTGTTTTCCAGCGCTTTAACCTCGCAGCCAGACGGCTGATCGGGGAAAAAATCACCGCCCTCCTGGGTCGGCCGGTCAGCGAAATCTTTGCCGGCCACGGAGATGCCATCAACGGGTTTCTCCGCTGCCTGAGGGAAAAAAGTTCCTTCACCCGCGAGATGGAGTGCATCTGGCCCGGAATGGACGCCACCCGGCATATCACCGCCGACTTTGTCTTCGTCCCCCCGGACATGATCATGCTGCACATTACCGATATTGATACCGTCCGCCGCGCGACACAGCAGGCCTGTCTGGCCGAGTTTGTGGTCGAATCCGCCATTGAGGGGATCGTCCTGACGGACGCATCGGGAACAATAGAAAAGGTCAATCCGGCCTTCAGCAGCATCACCGGCTACAGTGCAGAGGAGGCGCTTGGAAAAAATCCCCGCATCCTCAAATCCGACCGGCACACGGACGATTTTTACGAGGATATGTGGCACCGCCTGGTCACCGATGGACGCTGGGAAGGCGAAATCTGGAACAGGCGGAAAAACGGCGAGACCTATCCCGAACACATGGTCATCGCTGCCATCAGGGACCCAAACGGCCTCCTGCGCCATTACGTCTCGGTTTTCAACGATATCTCGGATATCAAGTCACGTGACGAGCGGCTGGCGCATCAGTCGATGCATGACGCCCTGACCGACCTGCCAAACAGGAATCTCCTGACCGACCGGATCCGCTACGCCCTCTCGCGCCTGCCCGGCAGCGGGCGGGCCCTGCTGCCGCTTCTCTCCATCGACATCGACCACTTCAAGTACATCAACGACGCCCATGGGCACATCGTGGGCGACTACCTGATCACCTCGATCGCACGCCGGCTGGAGACCCTGCTTCCACAGGGCGCCATGCTCTCCCGTGTCGGGGGTGATGACTTTATCGTCCTGCTGCCCCCGGTCAACACGAGCGCAGAGATCATGGTCTTTGTGATCAAGGTATCCACCGCCTTCCATGAGCCGTTTACCGTGGACAAGGAGGAGTTTTTCCTGACCCCAAGTATCGGGATCAGCGCAGCCCCGGGTGACGGAGACAACGAGATCCACCTGATCAAAAACGCCGAGCTGGCAATGTACCACGCAAAAAAATCCGGCCGAAATACCTGGCAGTTTTATTCAGCCGAGATGAACCGGGACGCCGCACGGAGGATCGACCTCCAGGGGCGGCTGCGAAAAGCGCTGGACGAAAACCAGTTTGAGGTCTGGTTCCAGCCCATCGTTGACTCGGGAAGCGGAAGGGTCGTCAGCGCCGAAGCCCTCGTGCGCTGGCGTGATCCCGAGCGGGGCATCGTCAGTCCGGGCGAATTCATCCCCTTTCTCGAGGAAGGCGGGCTGATCGTCCCTCTTGGGGGATGGATTCTTGAACACGCCGTCATGGCAGCGGCCGCCTGGCAACATGAGATGCCCGGAATGTCCCTCTCGGTCAATATCGCAGCCCGGCAGTTTTCCGAACCAGATTTCATCCTCTCCATCTTCCGCACCATCGACAAAAGCGGTCTCGACCCGGGGCTGGTGGCTCTCGAAATCACCGAAAACACGATCATGTCCGACAGAGCCAGGGTCAGCGGCGCCATGGAGCAGATCAAGCGGATGGGATTCCGCATCTCGATCGACGATTTCGGCACCGGCTATTCATCGCTGGCCTACCTCAAGCGCTTTGATGCCGACTACCTCAAGATCGACCGGAGCTTCGTGATCGACCTGCCCCACGACCGGGACAGCTCGGCCATTGCCGAGGCGGTGATCGCCCTGGCCCGCTCTCTGGGACTGACCACCATCGCCGAGGGGGTTGAGTCCGAAGAACAGATGCACTTTCTCAAGGAGCGGGGCTGCCAGCGCATCCAGGGCTATCTCTACAGCAGGCCACTGCCCTTGACGGAATTTCTCGAATTTGCCCGGGCCCGCCAGACAACCCCGGCAAATGCATAGCCCCGATGTATGCGGATGCCCATGCCCATATCCATGATCCCCGGCTGACAAAAGACACCAGCCGGGGATCGGCTCTCGAACGGGCCGCACAATCCGGACTGGATCTGATCCTCGCTGCCACGGTCTCGCCGGTTGACTGGCTTGCCCTTGTCGGGTTTCTCTCCACTCCATCAGCCAGCATAACGGGAACAGCCCCAATCCGGGCAGGGGCCGAAGTCCAGCCGGCATTCGGCGTTCAACCGGACCGGGCGCAGCCTGGCGGGAAGGACGCTGTTCACACCGCAGTCTCACGAGCCCCTGTGCCAGGCATACAGATCGCCACTGCCTTCGGTCTTCATCCGGCATACGATGACGGAAGCTACGACGCCACCCGGGACGGTTTTCCGCCTGCTGCGCTCCGGCCCCAGGCCATCGGCGAAATCGGGCTGGACCACACCGTCAACACCCCGCTGGATCGCCAGTGCACACGCCTTGCCATGATGCTCAAGCTGGCCGCAGAGACCGGCCTGCCTGTCGTCCTGCATGCCCGGGGACCGTGGAACAGGCTCCTTGCCGTGCTGGACACCTTTCCCTCTGTCCGGGGAATCGTGCACGCCTTTGGGGGCTCACCCGAAACCGCCTGCGAGCTTTCCCGCCGCGGGTATCTGCTTTCGGCCGGACCCCGTCTGCTTGATCCCGCAGCCCGGCGGATACGGGAGAGTTTTTCCGGCCTGCCGCTTGCGTCGATTGTCCTTGAAAGCGATGCCCCGGACATGTGCCCGCCAGATGAAACGCCGCCAAATGAGCCAGCCGTGGTGGTCAGGCTTGCCGGTGCACTGTCCGCCCTGCGTGGAGAACCCGCCGATACAATCGCAGCCGGGACACGCCGCAACCTCGTGCGCCTCCTGGCCGGAAAGGGATAAACAGCTTCAGCAGGAACACAATCAGGCCTGACCAATCCGGCCATCACGCGCCGGTGCATTGAATGCCAAGCACCATCCAGCCAAATGCGCCACAAACATTCCAGGCAGGCAGCCCCTCATGACAGGCCATGCACCAAAAAATCCCGCACAAACCCGGGTGCCGCCCCCGTCAAAACGCTTCGAGCGAGAGAAAGTAGAACCCAAAATCCCCGGCCGTCCAGGCGAAATCAAGACGAAAGGCCAGACGTTCGCGCGGAAGAAAGATGTAGCGGGCCCCGAAACCGACACCATAGTGCAGATCTCCCGTCGAAAGCAGATCAGCCCCGGCCGCAACGCTCCCCGCGTGCCCGAAGGCATTGACGGTCCAGCGCTCACCAAGATGGAGGCGGTATTCAAACTGGGCCGCCAGCAGGGCCTTGTCGCGCAGGCGGCCTTCAAAGGCACCCCGAAGGAGTTTTGAACCACCCAACTGGGCCAGACGGTGAAACGGTACGTCCCCGTCCTGAATCTCGAGCAAAAACTGCCCCGCAAGGGTATGCTGCCCACTGAGGGTGTGATACCCGCGCAGATCAAGGACAAAATGATGATACTCGCGCTCACTCCCGAAGAGTCCGTCGTAGCGAGTCCAGGCGGCCTGAAACCAGACGCCCTCCCGGGAAGAAAAGACGTTGTCCCGCGTATCCCAGGACAAGGCCGCCCCCAGCCCGCTGGAAAGGGATCCATCCCAGCCGGGGATGGTCCCTCCAGCCAGGAGCCCGCCCGGCTCAAGACTGGCTGTCTCGTAGCGGGAAAACTCGGCCCGCACACCAAGGCTCAGCCCTCCGTGAAAAAAATGGTTGTACTGCAGCACCCCGCGGGCCTCGTACTGCAGGTAGGACTCGCTGGCAGCCGGACGGTTGTCGTTGCCGATCCCGAAAAACTCACCGGGATAGCGAAACCCGGTCAAC
>JAKPMW010000029.1 GCA_029548715.1 Spirochaetota bacterium
GTTGACCAGTGCCCGGACAATGGCAACACGCTGCTGTTCGCCACCGGAAAGCTGGCCAGGCCTGTGATCCAGACGCGACCCCAGTCCGATGCTGCAGAGCAGATCTCGCGCCATGTCCGCTGCCTCTTCAAACCCCCTGCCCGCCAGGAGTGCCGGCATCGCCACGTTTTCGAGAGCTGAAAAATCGGGCAGGAGGTGATGATACTGAAAAACAAATCCGATATGACGATTGCGAAAGGTCGCCAGCGCGGTTTCATTCATCCCCTCGATTGCCGTCCCGAATATGGAAATGACACCCGCTGAGGCATAATCCAGCCCGCCAATCAGGTTAAGCAGCGTGCTCTTGCCGCTCCCGCTTTCACCAATCACCGCCAGTGACCGACGGGCCTGAAGCTCAAAGCTGACGTCCGACAGGACCGGCAGCAATTCGGCGGCACTGGCATACACTTTTGAAACATTCTGCAGGAAAACAGCAGTCGCTGCCTGCTTTTTTGCGGCAACAGCCGGTTTGTTTTTGGCAATGGCCATGGACTATTCCTTGTGAAGGACTTCGGTCACTTTTAACCGAGCCGCCTGCCGTGCAGGAATCAACGAACAGAGTGTGGTCAACAGCACCGAGCCAAGACAGATGGCAAACACTTCCATAGCCTCTATCCGAACCGGAAAAGTGCTCACGTAATACACATCTTCAGGGAAGAGCTTCCAGGGGCGGGGCGCCGGGAGGTCAACCAGTCCGTTAAAAAGGGAGTGGAAACTCACCCCGAAAGCGTTTACCACTGTCTCTATTCCCCGTAAAATCGTATCCATTGATGTTGCGATCAGGAGACCTGACAATAATCCTATGACCGTGCCTGCCAGGCCAACCATAAACCCCTGGGCCAGGAAAGTCCGCATCACGGCATCCGGAGTCATTCCGATGGACTTGACAATTCCGATCTCCCGTTCCTTTTCCATGACCACCATAATCAGGGTGCTCGCAATCGAAAATGCCGCCATGGCAATGACAAAAAAGAGCACAACCCCGATCAGGGTCTTTTCGGTCACAAGGGCCTGATAGAGATTGCGGCGCAACTGCATCCATGTCATGGACATGTACGTGTACTCCGTTGCCCGATTAATCTGCTCCCGGTATTCCCTCGCACGGTTGTAATCGTCAACCTTGATTCCGACAGCCCAGGCCACATCACCGACCCCGAAAAGAAACTGGGCGTCGGGGAGAGACATAAAGACAAAAAACTCGTCATACTCAGAAAAACCGGAGGAGAAGATTCCGGCCACCCTGTACTCGATATTGAGGGGAATCATCAGCGGATCAGCATCCTGGCGCGGTGGAACAAAGAGGGAAACCCGGTCCCCCACCCGCACACCCAAAAGCTGGGCCAGGACCTCGCCGATGACAATGTTGTTGCGCCGCTCAAGATCAAATTTTCCCTGGGGAACAGCGAACCGCGTCATGAAATCAGGATCACGCCTGAGCAGATCAGGCACCACCCCGCGAATCTTGACTCCGCGCACGCTGCTGTGCCAGCGGATCAGTCCCTGCCCCTCGTACTGCGGCAAGGCCAGGGTCACCCCTGGAACCTTGCGTATCCTTTCGATCAACGAGCGATAATCAGCGATCGCACCCTCCCCGGGAGCGGTCAGGATGATGTGTGATTCTTTTGAAAGGATCTTGCTTTTCATGTCCTCATGGAATCCGTTAAGAACGGAAAACACGACTATCAGGACAAGAACAGCGAGCGAGACACAAAGCACAGATATGGCGGAGACAAGCGATATCGACGAACGACGCTTTCTGGCCAAAAAATAGCGCAAGCTCAAAAACAATTCAGGGCGCACAGGGCATTATCCTTCGGGCAGTCCGGCTGCACTTGGCCCTTTAGCCCGGGGTGCATCCGTACCGATACTTGAAGTGTGTACCGCCAGTCTACCATTGATCCCTGATGACTGTCAATGGCCCTGTCGGCCACATACGTGAAAGAATTGACTTTCCAGCCCGGTGCTGGCACTATACTTTACAGAGTTAAAATACTGATTGGGTGCACCCCTCTGTAAAGATGCTTTCCCGCTCGCCTTCAGATCCCGGTTGTCCATACCTGGCGGGGAGACGGGTGCTACCGGTGGAATAAAACAGGACAAGGGATATGGCGACCGCAAACCAGCCGCAGCAAAGTCTGTACACCATTGTCAAGGGCCGCTTCAAGGCCATTGACACAAACACCTTCGGACTCTTCCTCATCTTCATGAACAACAATCTCCGCGTGGCTGAAAGCGTGACGATCATTGCCTCGCACTTCAGTTCGATGTACGAGACCGACCCCAAGCTGAGCTGGTCCGATGTTGAAGAACGGATCATGAACCTCAAGTGGAAGGGTGAGTTCGCCACAAGCATATCCCGGGACACCCAGACCTTCGTGGAAAATGCCTTCAAGGGGGTCCGCTCAGAGGAACTGTACAGCCTGATCAAGTCAAACGCCGTCAGCAAGATCGAAAACCTGCTCTCGATGATGCTGGTCAAACCCCTTGGAGACAAGAACATCCATATCGAACTCTCCTGGGAAAACGCCTCGGCCGAACAGATCCAGAACGCCAAGCAGGAGCGCGAACTGCGGGATGCCCCGGACGGCTCTGCTTCTGATGACATGCTGGCACCCCAGCCTGAGCCCGATGATACTTTTCGAGTTGATGAGGGTTCGGTTGTTCTTGAGGTCAATTTCGTTTTGGCCCCTGTCTCAGGGATTCCCATCTTCGAGCTTCAGCCGGGCGACCGGATCATGGTCAAGATCAACCCGGCAACCAAGCGCGGACTGTACTTCATCGAGCTGCTGAATGCCCGCCATGACGAAGAAATCGTTCCCGTACCCGGGACGGTCACAGAACTCAAGCTCAACAAGTCAAACGAGTATGTGGTCCTGGTCAAGATCGGGGAGGGGATTTTTGGCAAGGTTATCGAAGCCGAACAGGTCAAGATCAAGCGCTTTGACCCCAACACCGACAAGAAGACCGCCGCCAATGCGCAACGCAATCTGGCCGCTGCCGGATTTACCAAGGCTGAGCCGGTCACCAAGCAGGACAAGGCCATCCGAAACCTCTACTGGCTGATGTATCTCGGCGGTTTCGTCGTCCTCGCCGTCATTATGGTCATCGTGGCAGCGATAATCTGACCACGACTGCTGGTCGTGGCAGCGATAATCTGACCACGACTGCTGGTCGTGGCAGCGATAATCTGAATACAGCCCTTCCGGCTTGACCGGTGCGTTACCTCATGCACCTTCGGCCGACCGGGCGTCGCCGACTTCGATAACCTTGATGGATGCGTTTTGATCGTCTTTCTCAAAATGTTTGTCAAAGATGATCACAACCTGCGTTCGCCGGCCTCGCTCAATGACGAAGTAATATTCTCCCGAATTTTTTCGCACGATATCAATCCCCCGGCCATGCTGCCGGAAGATGTCGCTGATGCTCCGGCCTTCGGCAAGCAGCCGTTCAACGCTCTTCTGCTGCTCAAGCGTTCGCAGGGACTCGAGTATCCTCGAACGGGTCAGGTTTCCGCAGAAATCTGTTATGGTGACACCAAACCGGTTTTCATCGTGCCCAACCTCGATCTGGACAGTCTCCTCTTCAGGCAGACTGACAGGGACTCCCTGCTTTTTTTCGCTTTCGTATCCGTGGGCATGATAAATTGCGTTCAGGAAGAGCTCATGCAGCACAAGGTCGATCTTGAAATCATAATCAAAATCAAACCCCCATTCAGAAGCCAGTGCCAGGGTAGTGTCGATCAGTCCCCGGACCTCAGCCGTCGACCTGAGCGCAAAGACCCGGACAAGGGCGTCACTCTTGAGATAATGCACCAGACCAAAGGCATGATCCGGATGCAGCAGCTTGTCGATAAAAAAAAGCAGTTCCTCTCTGGTAAATGGGCGCGCCAATACATTGACCCGCTCGTAATTGGCCAGGTCATCCAGCCAGGCCCCGATGTCCTCATCACAAAAAAGGACCACGGGCAACATGGGGTGCTGGATGCGGATTGCGCCAAGAAGGTCAAAGGCTGTGCACTCCCCCTGGGCCATGTCCATCAATAACACGCCATCGGAAGGCAGAATTTCAGGGGGCAGGACTCCGGCATCAAGATAGCGTACCTCGTGACCACTTGAAAAAAAAATCCGTTCGAACACACCCCGGTACAATGGATCGGGCTCCAGAATGGCAACACATGCCCTGCCCATCGTCATCCGCTGACCTTGTCAAGCAGTTTGAGCAATGCCTCACGGTTAATCATGGTGACAACCCTGGTCTGGGCAAACTTGACGGCGCTCTCGTTAAACGAGGTATTGGCCACCATAAATGCCTTCTCCCCGCTGTTGGACCTCATTTTGGCATACAGATCCCGCAGGGGCATTTCACCGATCTCGCCCTTAGTTCGGATAAACCTGAACTGATAATTCGAGTTTTGCGTTTTGGTGCTGCGGTTTGCAAGGATATCGACAGTCCCGTCCTTGTTGATCTCGCTGGCCAGAATGGTGTCGATACGGATGACCTGTTTTGCAATATCACAGCAGTAATTGACAAAATCGGGCAAGGTTGCCATCTCGTATTTCTTCAGCTTTTCATTTGAATGAAGTTCAGAGTAATAACGGGCCTTGGCCTTGAAAATTTCGTCCAGCGGATCAAGGATCACATACGCCTTCAACGCCTCAAGAACCTTGTCCACCTTGCGGGCAGCCTCATGAATCGAGATGACCTCGCGCAGGGCTTCCTTCTTGACCTCCACGGACGAAGCAAGCCGGACAGCATGGTTAAAACACTCAACAGCCTTGTCATGATTGATCGACCTGTTAAGCTGAGCCCCCCACTGCAGATACACCTGGGCCCGCTGCTCGTCGCCCGGAGCATGCCGCAGGGCAGCAGCAAAGGCGCCACCAGCCTTGGCAACGTTTCCAAGTTTTCCATATATCCGCCCCAGCGAATAAAGTGCCATGAAATTATTGGGCTGCAGGGATGCCACCTTTTCAAGGGCACCGACTGCCGTCTCAAAATTCCCCTGCTGAAAGGCCGCCATTCCGCTGTAATAATTTGCACTGACATTGTCCGGCTCGAGCTTGAGCGCACGGGCAGCATATCCGAAGGCGTCCGGATAATTCCCCTCGTCGTAGTTGTAGGCTGCAAGGGACGCATTGACCTCAATGCTTGTGCTGTCGATCCCCTTGGCCATCATCAGATACTTGTAGGCCTCCTTGCGATTTCCAAGCGCAAACTCGGCCCTGGCCCCAAGGAGGATAACATCCGTATGCGACACACCGGATGCCGCAAGATTTCGCTCGAGCAGCTTTTTGACATTTTGCAATCCCTCAAAGGGGAGACCGCTCTGGAGCTGCAGGGTGGCAAGGTTGAAGAGCGAAACAAGATCATCCGGATTAGCCTGTACCACCTCAACCAGATGCTTGATGGCTTCGAGGCTTTTCCCCTTGTCGATATGCTCGGTGGCATCTCTCTTCTGCCGGGCGGTACGGATACTCTTGAAGATGACAATTGTGACGATAATCGCGAGACCGCCGACAAAAACGGCCAGAAAGGTTATGGTCAGCATGAGCGTGTCTCCGTCACTTGGCACTCCCTCTCTGTAACATGGTGAATATAGTATACGAGACCGGGGTGGATGACAAGCCTGGGCATACCCCATCCGGTCACTTCTTTTACCGTACAAGATACTTGAATTAGCAGTAATCTGCTGTAATATGGAAAGAAATGGCATTCCTGCCCGAGCCGCCTGTTTTCAGGCGTGGAGTGGCACAGTCATACCGGAGGTAACATATGCACCGAATCATCCCCTGTATCGCCCTTGCAGCCCTCATGGGCCTCATCTC
>JAKPMW010000073.1 GCA_029548715.1 Spirochaetota bacterium
GATGCCCCTTTTCGCCGGGGGGGAGGAGGGCTTCATCAAGACGAACCCGGACCGGCGAAAAGGGAACCGGGGGCATCAGGGCAGAGTCGTAGGGCTGTGATTCGAGCCAGACCCTCCAGTCAACATTGGAAAATTCGGAGTAGTCAAACAATGCCGGGAAGTACCATGTCCCTCCGCGGATCAGGACAATGGGTGCATCATTGGCGAGCAGGGGCGCAAGAATGGCGAGCAGGACAAAAAAGCCCACGATGGCAAGGCCGATCCTGCCGGTTCGATTGGCAAGGAATCTCTGCACACCCGGACTCATCATGTACTCCTGTCACGTTGTAGAAAACAGCGCTGCTGCATGCATGGCCGCCCGGGATCAGGGGTATCCGGGCAGGGTCAGTATATACCGGGGGGCGGTCCCTGTCCACCAGATTGCGCGAACGGGTATGAACGTGAGGCCGGGTATTATTTTCAGGGCATACTGGCGGATCGGCTGGATGACGATATATTAAAGACAGTATCATTTCGGGGAGCAGATCGCGTGACCGTTCGAAGATTCCTGTGCGTGCGCTTGCTTGCGGGTGCAGTCCTCGTGCTGAGTCTGGGCGGGGAGATTGCGGCTGCGCGAATCGGCTGGAGTTATGTCGAGGGTGCCGCGCTCTATCGCGTTGAGATACAAAACCAGTGGGGTGTGCAGGTTGCATCCTTCGAGACCCCGTACATTGTTGCTGATGTCCAGCTTGCGCCTGGCACCTATCGCTTGCGGATTTCTGTTCTCAACAAATTCCGCAAGGTTGACGCGGTCGGTGAATGGACACCCCTGGTGGTCCGGGCAGGCAAGAAGATCGAGCTGAAGGGATTCAGTCCCGGGGAATTCAGGATCGGAACCGGGGACAGGCTGCTCAGGGTGACGGGAGAAAATCTTCCCCGGGACGCCCGGGTGCGGGTCGAAGGAAAGACTGTCTCCCTTCTTCTTGAGATCAGGGAGCGCAGCGGAGCCGGCTTGAGCGCAGTCCTGCCTTCCTGGGGCCTTGCTCCAGGGCAGTACTCGGTTGTTGTCGAGACACCTGACGGGCGCAGGGTGGGCAAGGAAGGCTTGAGCGTTGAACAGGCGCCCGACCCCGAAATCAGGGATGTTTCACCCGAAAAGTTCCGTGCCAGTCAGGCTGTTGAACTCAAGATATCCGGCAGGTATCTTGGACCCACGGTGACTGTGTCACTCAATGCCAGAAACAGGGTGGTCCCGCTCCGGGCGGAGGTTGAGCGTGACTCTGTCAGGGTTCCTATCCAGGCGAACAGCCTCGCTCCGGGTGAGTATACGCTCGAAATCACAAGAAAAGACGGTATGCGTGTCCGGGAGAGTGGTTTGAGAGTCCTTGCTCCCGAGAAGCCGGTGCTGCACGGGGTGACCAACCAGCAGGCAACTGGCAAGGACGGAGCTGGCAAGGACACGACGGGCAAGGAGGGTCCCGAGACCTTCAGTGGCTTGAAGGCCCCCTGGTATGTTGGGGTCTCCCTCGGTCCGGCTGATGTCGAAAACAATGCGGTTTCTGCCAAATTTTATGGCTCCGCGGTTGCCGAAGCCGTGCTCGGATACAGGCTTGGTGCCGGGTTTGCCGCTGAGGCCTGGATGACCGGGAGCGGGATCTCCCTTGATCACAGCAGCACCAGCGGGCTGCGTGACATGAGCACCTTCATCATCGGGTTTGGGCTGGACCTCTTCTGGTCACCCGAATTTGACTTTTTCCTCAATCCCTGGGCCTCTGTCGGGTTTGGTCTGGCCAATACCACCATGTCCATCGAGCCGGAGAGCGGGACGGCCAAAAATCTCGCTTCCAGGGACGGGATGATGCGGTTTGCGCTTGGTCTGCGTGCCGTGCTTGCGGATAACTTCTTTATTGACGCAGGATATCGCACTGTCCAGATCATGTATCCCGAGGGAGGCCTCTGGCTTCGCGGGCCCTTTGTCCGCCTGGGGATCGGGTTTGGCTCCGCTGGGGATGAGCCGGCCCGTGTGGTGACCAATACGGCTGCCACCAACGGGGTCCCGGCCCGGACTTCCCGGGATGAGGAGGCTGGCTGGCATTGCGGGCTTGCATTTGCCGAGGCCAATATCGGGGAGCTGGCCTCATCCCTTGAATTCGGCAAGGCCTGGCAGGGTGAGCTGTTTGGCGGGCTTTCGCTTGGGAGCGGGCTGGAGGCTGAAATCTCGTTCAGGCTGCTCAAGGCCAGACTCCAACAGGACGGGACATCGTCATCCGTAGTCGAGGGTACATTGACGATGGCCGGGGTCTCCCTCGACATGCTCTGGAATCCCGACCTCGGCGTGTTTGTCCGGCCCCTGGTCGGAATCGGGGTGGGTGCCGTCCGCTCGGGACTGATGCTCGAAAAGGCCGGGGCTGTCCTTTCTGACTCGGCAAGCTATGATCTTGCGCTGCGGGGAAGCGGGATGCTGCGGTTTGAATTTATCCCTGGCCTGCGTCTTGATGCCGGAATCCGCCTTGAGCTGATCAATACCATGGGCGGCGCGACAGTGATCGGGGGCCCGGTCCTCAGGGCGTCCCTCCGGTTGTAGCCGACAGTCAGGGATCAGGGGAGGGCAAGCGCGACGACAGTGATATCATCCAGTTGCCCGTCTTCGGCGGAGTGCCGGTCCAGCTCCATCAGGATGCGATTGCGCTGGCCTTCAAGATCAAGAGAGGCGGTTTCAAGGATCAGCTCACCGAAGCGGGTTGTCCCAAAGGGCTTTTGTTTTTCCCCTCCCGTCTGGTCAAAGAGCCCATCGGTCGAAATGAAGATCCGGTCTCCCGGTGTGTAGTGGATCTCGTGGGCCGAAAATGAGAGCACCTGTTCGGTATTGGTGTATCCGATACTCTGCCGGTCACCCCTGATCAGCTCGATGGTCCCTTCGTGCAGGTAAAACAGGGGGATTCTGGCTCCGGAATACACGAGAGTCTGCCTGCCAGGCTGGATCATCACCAGAGCGATATCAAGCCCGTCATTGGACTGTGCCTCGGATGCCTCGTCCTGATTGAGGGTTGTCCGCATCAGCCGGTCGAGTTCCATCAGCATGGCGGCCGGATCGTCGTTGAGATACCAGATGATGTGGTCCAGAACGGCGTTGGCCGTCATCGTCATGAAGGCACCGGGAACCCCATGGCCTGTACAGTCAACAACGGCGAGGTACAGGCTCTCCTCGACTTCCTTGTACCAGTAAAAGTCACCACTGACGATGTCCCGTGGGCGCCAGATGATGCTGTGGTCTGAAATCCGGTGTGCAATCCGGCTGCGCTTGGGGAGCATTCCCGACTGGATCAGGCGGGCGTAGGAGATGCTGTCGACCATCTCGTGATTTTTCCGGACGAGCTCCTCGGTTCGCTTGCGGACCATCTCTTCCAGACGGGAGGTATACCCCTGTATTTCGTCAGCCATGGCATTGCAGGCCAGGGCCAGTTCGCCAATCTCGTCCCGGCCCGTGGCTTGGGCCCGGACCTCGAGATCACCGCCCTGCATCCTGGTCATGACGGACGAAAGGCGGACTATCGGCCTGATCAGGCGCCGGTTGGTGAAGACAAGCATGGTGACAAAGAGGGTTATCAGGGCTGCCGAGATGGTTCCGATCAGGGGGAGGAAGCGTTCGAAACTGATGATGGCACTTGTGTCGATAAACACAAGTGCATACCAGTCGATCAGCGGAATCCAGGCCAGCGAAGCATGGTAGCGTGTGCCCCGGTGTTCAACAGAGAGCGAAGGCAGGGTATACACGGGGGCTGTCGCATTTTTTGCGGTCTGCATCAGGTTCGACAGGGCTGTCCGCTCGGACGGCAGGTCCAGTAATGAAAAAATCGTATTTCTGTTGATATACTGCACATTCTGGTACGCCATGATGATTCCCCTGGCGTTGAAAAAGGTGATGAAGGATCCTTCAAGGTCAATCTCGAGCATGGTGCGCAAAAACACGGAGATGTCAAGTCCGGTCCCAACCACCCCGAGGGTGTCTGTGTACTGGGCGCCGGCGCTGGTCCCTCCGGCCGTTTCATGCACGGGAACATTGATCCAGAAGCGGGTCAGGTCAAGGGCCGGGTCGTAGTCGATGTCCAGCATAAAGCGTTCGGAGCGGGAGAGAGAGCGAAAATACCAGTCATCGACCGGATTGTTTTTCGAGATCAGACTCTGAAATTCGTTTTTGAGATAATAGCGCAGTGAGGAAGATACCACGGCATAGACGGCTGGTGTGTTTTCCATGTTCCGGCTGAAGGCGTCAAAGGTCCCGAAGGCCTGGGCCCGGGCTGTCGGGTCGAATTCGTTTTTCAGCCAGGTCCGTACCGCCGGTGATTCGGCGAGCTGAAAACAGGATGAGAGATCGCTTTTCATCCGCTGGATCGTCCGGTTTCGGATGTCGGATGCCCGCTGCCCGCTGTAGCGTTCGGCAAAGGAGCGGCGCAGGTCCAGCATCTCCCGGCTGATCCAGAAAATCGAGGGCAGACAGATGACGAGGAATGTCCCCAGGGTCCACAGACTGAACATGACGCGCAGGCTTTTTCTTCGGTTCATCCAATGCCTCCTTGATACCGGTGGTGTTGTCAGGGGATCTCAAGTCCGAATACGGTGATGTCATCATCCTGGGGGAGCGATTGCCTGAAGCGGTCAAACGAGAGGAGGATCTGGTTGCGTTGTTCTTCAAGCGGCATCGAGAGCGAGGTCGTCAGGATCTCCTGCAGGCGCGGCCGACCAAACAGGGAGCCGTCAATTCCGGTTTGTGAAAAAAGCCCGTCTGTGGAGATGAATATCCGGTCGCCTGAATTCATTGTCTTGCAATGGTTTGCAAGCCTTGGTAGGCGGGGGGCGGAGGGTAGGCCGATTGTTCCGGCCGCGGGAGCGCAGACCTCGACCGTCTGACCGTTGCAGAGATAGACCGGAATCCCGGCACAGGCGATGCGTACCGAATGATCAGCCGGGGTGAGCATCAAGAGGGCGATTTCGATTCCCTTGCGGCCGTCCGGAAATCCCTGATCCGGGCCGTCATCAAGGGAGGCTGCGAGGAGGGTATCAAGTTCGCTGATGATGGCGGCGGGATCATCGTTGATATACCAGACGATGTGATCCAGGATCGAATTGGCAGTCATCGACATGAAGGCCCCGGGAATTCCGTGGCCCGCACAGTCAACGACAGCGACGAGAAGACTCTCACCAATCTCCTTGTACCAGTAAAAGTCTCCGCTGACGATGTTCTGCGGGCGCCAGATCAGGCAATGCCCTGGCAGCCGCTTTGCGATATGGGAGCGCTTGGGGAGAATCCCGGACTGGATGATGCGCGCATAGGTCAGGCTGTCAACAAGCTCGTGGTTTTTCCGGACAAGTTCATCGGTCTTGTGCCGTACCATTTCTTCAAGCCGGGTGGTGTAGGCGCTGATCTCGTCTGCCATGGCATTGCAGGCCCGCTCAAGATCCCCGGTTTCGTCGTTGTGGGTGACCGGGACACGGATATGCTCATCCCCGTCCTGGATTCGTTTCATCACAGAGGCCACCCGCCGGATGGGCCGGATCAGGCGGAGCGTTGTGTAGGTCAGCATTGTACCGAAGAGGACAACGATTGAGACCAGCAGTGTCGCCAGAACCGGGATAAACCTGTCCAGCTGGATGACCTTTGAGGTGTCGATAAAGACCAGCGCGTACCACTTGATGACCGGGATGTGCACCAGGGTTGCGTGATAGCGCGTTCCGCGATGGTCAAGTGAAAGCTCAAGCCGGTTTTTCCCGCTCTTGCGCAGGGTCTCCATCGCCCGGGAGAGCTCCTGGCGTTCGGTGGGGACATCAAGGATGGTGCTGATGCTGCTGCGGGTGATATAGCGGACTTCGCGGTATCCGGTGATGAGGCCTTCTTCATTGAAAAAAGCGATAAAGGCACCGTCGATGTCGATTTCAAGCATGGTCTGAAGAAAGACGGAGATGTCGATTCCGGCACTGATGACACCCAGAAAGTGCCCTCCTGCCGGGTCGCGGACCGTGGCGTTAATCCAGAAGCGGGTCTGATTGAGGGTCGGGTCAAAATCAATGTCCAGGGCGAAGCGTTCTTTGCGCTGGCGGGATTTGAAAAACCAGTCATCAACGGGATTGTCCGGAGAGAGGACAGTCTGAAAGCGGTTGCGGAAGTAGTACCGCAGCGATCTTCCTACCGCTGCGCTGACTCCGGGACTGTTGTCCATCGTGCGGCTGAAGAGGTCGAAACTGGCGAAGGCTCGGGTTCGGGCTGCTTCGCTGTTCTCGTTGGCCATCCAGAGCTGGACAAGTGGAGAGTCAGCAAGCTGGAGGATCGACGAGATGTTGCCCTTCATGTACTGTTCGGTTCGCTCACGGATATCAAGGGCGCGCTGTCCGCTGTAGCGTCTGGCAAAGACCTGACGCAGGTCAAAGAGTTCGCTGCCGATCCAGATAATGGCAGGCAGGCACAGGAGCAGAAAAACGGACAGGGTCCAGAGGCTGAAGGATGCGCGCAAACCCGGATTCCATTTCATGACGGCCGCCTTTTTTCAAGTATAGCAGAAAAGGCGATTTGTGCAAGAACCAGTTTTGCTCCCGATACGGTACGCCTGGCACAGCCTGGGGGGTCTCATGGGGAACAGCCTCCGTCCGGCGGGGAGGCTGTCTTGTATAAGATTGGATCATGGATTCCAGCGCAGGGCCGGGGCGTTTGAGACAGCAGCCGGAGAAAGGGTCACACCCCAGTGCATGGCCTGAAAATAGCGCCGGGCCGTCTGCCGGATGGCATCGGCCGTCACGCTCCGGATTGCCTCCGGGAGGATGTCGAAGGCTGCGGCGGACCCGCTGGCCAAAAGCCAGGCCGCAAAGCTTGCGGTCCTTTCTGCGGGAGTGATGTTTTGCAGCGCGATCGAGGCGAGAAGCTGGTTTTTCATGGCAGGCAGGACGTCATCAATGCTCTGCTGTCTGACCTGACCGTCCGGGGTGGGGAGGACGGCTGTTCCCGCGCGCAGGGCCCGCAGGCTCTCTTCCGCCAGCGTGATGGCACGGGGCACATCCTGGCAGCGGTAGAGGACGAACTCGGCACTGGCGTGACGCTGGCGGGAGGGTGAGGATGCCCAGATGCTGTAGACCAGTCCGGCTCGCGAACGCACACTGTCCATCAGCATCTCTGACCAGATCCGGGCTGTGAGGACAAAGGCCGGATAGTCGGGCGACCCGGGGCGGGGTGCGGCGCTGACGCCCTTGACCCAGACAGAACTGGCTGCCTGATGGGGAAAAAGATGCACGGCATTGGTTGCCGCCGGGAAGGGCTCGCGCAGGGGCCGGTACGGCTCGGGACCCAGGCGGGGCCGGGTAAAGTTTTGTGCCAGGATGGCCTGCATTTCTCTGGCGGAGAGGGGCCCGCAACTGACAAGAAAGGTCTCGGCAAGTGCCAGGATTGTCCGGTGGTGTTCGAGAACGTCCTCAAGCCGGGTTGCGGCGAGCGCAGAGTCACTTAGCCCGTAAAACTGTCCCTCGACCTGGCCGCCATATATCCGCTGCATCAGTTGAGGATCAAGTGCGCTCCAGGCATTCCCGTTACGCCAGCGGAGTTCGTTGACCGCCCGGGTGCGCAGTTCGGCAAAGAGCTGGCCGTCCCTGGCTGGTTTGTACAGGAGGGAAGCCAGTATTTTGGCCGCCTCCTGTGCCCTGTTTGCGATGGCACTGACAGAGAGGCTTGAAAAAACCTGCCCGCTTGTGCCTGTGATCTCGAGTGCACCCTCATCGCGGATCCGGTCCAGCCGGGTACGCGGGTATTCCTCACCGGCAGTTCCCAGCAGGGAAAAGAGCAGGCGGTCATTGGCGGGTGCGGAGGGTTGCAGTCCCGCGGCGGAGGGTACGCAGACCCGGATGGAGATGGTCCGGGCGGCGGGAAGCTGGCGGTGCCAGGCGGTCATCCCGTTGGGCAGGGTCAGACGTGCCCAGGCTGGTTGCAGCGCGGGTCTTGCATCCGCACTGCTCTTGTTCCCCAGCAGGGCAAGTCCGATGAGGGCGCAGATCCGGACGGTGTGGAGAGTGAGTTTCATGGATTCCTTCCTGCGTGTTGCGTGATCGTGTTGGTCAGCGAGTCATGGGCCCAGACAACACCCAGCGGGGCGGAGCGAAGCCAGCGGGCCGCTGTCCGGCGCACGTCATCCCGGCTGACAGCGGAGATGCCCCGGTCATACCGCTGCCAGTAGGCCAGATCCGCGGTGCACCACCACCAGCTCACATCCTGAAGGAGGGCGGCCGGTTTTTCGTGCCTGAAGATGCGTTCGTTGATGATCCGGGCCGAGATCCGGCGCAAGGCTTCCTGCGGGATGGCGCGGCGCCCGGCGGCGATGTCAGCCAGGTATGCCCTGACGGTGCGCTGGAGGTGCGCGGCCTGTGCAGGAATGCGTGTGTGATTGGTGGCCGGGATCTCGCCCTGGAAGATAAACTCCGAGTTGTAGCGGCCTGTCGAAAAACTGAAGCCTGCACTTTCCCTCGAAAAGAGGGTGGTATTGCTCATCAGGCTGGCTAAAAAGTGTCCCGATTTTTCAGAGAGATAGTACGAGAGGACATCGGCCGTCAGGGTCTCGTTGCGGTTGGAGAGGATGGAAGGGCCGGGCCAGACAAGCAGGACCCTGACCATGGCGGGATTGGTAAAGCCGCCGGTAATCAGACCGGGATCCCGTGGCCTTGTACCTGCAGTCGCCAGGGGACGGGTCAGCGGCCGGGCAGATCCCTGTTTCCAGCGCCCGAAATATTTTGCGACCAGGCGCAGGGCCTCCCGCTCGTCAATGGCTCCGGCCAGCCCGATCATGCAGTTTTCAGGTGTGTACCAGCGTGACTGCTCACGGACAAGCAGGTCCCGGTCAAAGCGGCCCATGTGGGCCGTCTCGTAGTGCCCGGTCCGGTAGAGTTGTTCCTTCCCGTACAGGCCCGCGTTGAGCAGGCGCCAGAAGGCCCGCCCCGGGTCCCTCCGGTTGCCCTCGATTTCGTTGCTGACGACCGAAATTTCGCGCCGGATCTCGGCCGGGTCAAAGACCGTGTCGATCAGGACGGCGGCCCAGAGTTCGAGGGCCCGTTCGGCCTCTGAGGCCGGGACGGTCAGGTAGTAGTTGACCGCATCGCCTCCGGTTGTGCCGTTCCAGCCCGCGGCCCCGATTTCAGTCAGGCGGCGCATGAATTCCTGCTGGGTCCTGGTCAGGCTGTTGGCCTTGAAAAGCATGTGCTCGTAAAAATGGGCGATGCCCTCGTCAAGCGGGTGGTCTGCGTAGATATAGCCGTGGCGGATCGAAAACTGGATCGAGACCAGGGGAATGTCCGAGCGGGGGAAGACGATGGTTTCAAGACCGTTGGGCAGGGTAAAAACTGTCGGGGAGGCGGTTGCGGGCAGGACCATGCTGGCCCAGAGAATGCAAACCGCGCACAAACGTCGGGACATGCGCCGGGAACCTCCGGTATGGGGATTATGGATACCAGTACAACAAAGGTAGTCATCCGTTCCCCGCTTGATAACCCTTGCTTGGCGGGCCCGGCTGTCGTATCCTCTTAGACACAGATTTGTTCACCCGGAGGAACCATGGCTATTGTATTGAAGGACTGCTTTTACGTCGGAACCCTTGACAGGGGAAGCGAGCTCAAGGGCGCCGATATCGTCATAGAAGGAAACCGGATCACGGCAGTCGGCAAGGATGCCGGCAAGGCCGTGGCCGCGCCCGAGCGGGTGATTGACTGCTCGCGGCACGTCGTGGTGCCCGGTTTTGTCAACACCCACCATCACTTTTACCAGACCCTGACCCGCAACCTCAAGGCTGTCCAGGATGCCAAGCTCTTCGACTGGCTGATCTATCTCTATGATATCTGGAAACACCTCGACCGGGATGCCATCTACTGGTCGACCATGCTGGCGGCGGGCGAGCTCCTCAAGACGGGCTGCACGACCGCTACCGACCACCACTACGTCTATCCCCACGGCTTTGCCGGGGACATCATGGAGACCCAGTTTGAGGCGGCCGGGCGTCTGGGCATGCGCTTTTCACCTACCCGCGGGTCGATGTCCCGCAGCAAAAAGGACGGCGGCCTGCCCCCGGATTCGGTGGTCCAGACCGAAGACGCCATCATGGCCGACTGCGAACGGGTGCTCGCCAAATATCACGACAGCAGCGAATTCTCCATGCGCAAGATCGTCCTTGCTCCCTGCAGCCCCTTTTCGGTGACCAAGGAACTGATGCGCGAGTCCGCCCGGCTGGCGCGCCGGCACGGGGCCAACCTCCATACCCATCTGGCCGAGACCCAGGACGAAAACGACTTTTGTGTCCAGTTTTACGGCAAACGCCCCCTGGCCCTGATGGAGGAGTGCGAGTTCATCGGGAAGGACGTGTTCTACGCTCACGGGATCCACTTCAACGATGAGGAGCTGACCCTCCTGACACAGACGGATACCAAGGTCGCACATTGTCCTTCATCCAACATGCGTCTCGGATCCGGCATCGCCCGCGTCAAGGAGATGCTCGAACGGGGGATGACTGTCGGTATTGCGGTTGACGGCTCGGCCTCCAATGACGCCTCCGACTTTTTGGGCGAGATGCGCAATGCCATGCTCCTGCAGCGTGTTCGTTACGGCTCGGATGCCCTGACGGCTCGCCAGGTGTTTGAGATGGCTTCGCAGCACGGCGCCAGGGTCCTCAACTTCCCCAAAATCGGAACCATTGCCCCTGGGTATGCCGCCGACTTGGCCTGCTTTGATGTGCACCGGATGGATTTTGCCGGCTCGCTCAACGATCCGCTGGCCGCACTCCTCTTCTGCGGCTACGCCCATACCACGGACTATACTCTTGTCAACGGCAAGGTCGTGGTCGACAAGGGGCGCCTGGTCGGGGTCGACGAAGATGAGCTCTTCAAAAAGGGACACGAGATCTCCAGCGCGATAATCGCGAAAGCCGGAGCGTAAGCGGAGGGTAGAGCGCGGCGAGGGACGAGCCGTTAGCCCTTCACCGGAG